>JBELDB010000006.1:0-42266 GCA_042094525.1 Congregibacter sp.
CTTCTGAAGATTTTCCGAACTTCACTGCGCGCCCTCACTGTGCCGTCGCCACTGCGGGTCCGGAGTGAACGGTTGTGGACAGTGATCAGTCCGGGTTCGCGGCTTTATAGGCACGAATAGCGGTATTGAAATCCGCAGCCACCTGCTCTTCCCTCGACACCGCGGCGTTATAGTCTGCTGCAGCAAGCGCAAACCGCTCTTCCGCACTTTTATCACCTTCATCGACAGCCGCTTTTTCAGCCGTCATTGAATTGTCGACGCACTCTAGGTACTCGGCGTTAGCCGCCTGAAATGCTTTGACTTCACCCTGTGCCGAGATCATTTCTTCAAGTGTCGCGCTTTCCCCGTCAGGTGCAGGCGGAGCAACGGGCACGTCGCAAGCCTGGGCGGTGGCAGACGAAAGCAGCATCATTGCGAGTAGGAATGGGGCTGTATGAGTTCTCATTGTGGAGGTCCTTGTGATATCAGGTGCCACACTGGACACCTATCATTCGTCATTTTGGGCCCAATCCGCCGCTTATATCAACGATTTGGGCTATTTTGTCGTGTGTTGTTATACCAATGAAAGCGGCCGGAAGAAACCGTTATCCGGACTGTGAGGCGACGGCGACTTCAGTCGAATCCCCGCCTTCCGTTACACTGGCCGCATGGACGTATCCGATATTTTGAGCCCTTTGAACACGGCTCAGCGAGAAGCTGTGACTGCTTCATCAAAAAACCTTTTGGTGCTGGCCGGAGCGGGCTCCGGCAAAACCCGTGTTCTCGTGCATCGTATTGCGTGGCTGATTCGCGCTGAGGGGCTATCGGCATACTCGGTTTTGGCCGTTACCTTCACTAATAAAGCGGCGAGAGAAATGCGGGGCCGCATTGAGGACATGCTGCAAATGCCTACCCATGGCCTTTGGGTCGGTACTTTTCATGGCTTAGCGCATCGGCTGCTCAAGGCTCACTGGCACGAGGCAGGGTTGCCGCAACAGTTCCAAATTCTCGATAGCGATGACCAACTGCGGGTGGTGAAGCGTATCTGCAGAGAGCTTGACCTCGATGAGGCGCGCTGGCCGCCCAAGCAGGCACAGTGGTTTATCAACGGACAAAAGGATGAAGGGCTTCGTGCGAGGCATGTTGAAGCGCCAGAGGGCGACTTATATGCCAAGACCATGGTGCGGATTTATGCAGCTTACGAAGAGACCTGCGAGCGCGGAGGGTTGGTGGATTTCGCGGAGTTGTTATTGCGTGCCCATGAGCTGTGGCTGAAGTCACCGGAAACGCTGCAGCACTATCAACAGCGCTTCAAAACGATTCTGGTCGATGAGTTTCAGGATACCAACACGATTCAATACGCTTGGCTGCGGGTACTGTCGGGTCAGACGATCCCGGTGGTTGCGGTCGGTGACGATGACCAATCGATCTATGGTTGGAGAGGTGCGAGAGTAGAGAACATCCAGCGCTTTGCCGAAGACTTCGAAGGGACCGAAACCGTTCGTCTGGAACAAAACTACCGCTCCACGGCGACGATTCTTGAGGCCGCCAACGGGCTGATCGCGCGTAATGCCGGGCGGCTCGGCAAAAACCTCTGGACAGAGGGTGAGCGGGGCGACCCCATCGCGCTCTATGCGGGCTTTAATGAGCAAGATGAGGCGCGTTATATCGTTGAGCAGGCCGAAACTTGGTTTGGTGACGGGAACCCTCGCCGCTCGATCGCCATCCTCTATCGGTCTAATGCGCAGTCACGGGTGTTGGAAGAGGGTTTGTTGCGTGAGGGTATTCCTTATCGCATTTATGGCGGTCAGCGCTTTTATGAGCGCCTCGAGATCCGAAATGCACTCGCCTATCTGCGGCTGGCGCAAACCCGCGACGACGACCCCGCACTAGAGCGAGTTCTGAACACACCGCCCCGGGGCATTGGCAGTAAAACGGTCGAAAAGCTTCGGGAAGTTGCACGCGCCGAGCAGATTCCGATGTGGCAAGCGATTCACCGTACCCGCGAGCAGAGCCTGTTGCCCGCCAGAGCGCTGACGGCGCTCGGCAATTTTCAGGCGCTCATCGACGATCTGGATCGCTCCTCCGAAACGCTTCCTCTGGATGAATTGACCGAGCATGTGATCGAGGTGAGCGGCCTCCTCGACTATCACCGATCAGAAAAGGGAGAGCGTGGCCAGGCCCGTGTTGAGAACCTGCAGGAATTGGTGACTGCCACGCGGCTATTTGAGCCCGAGGACGAGGAGGTCTCGCCATTACAGGCTTTTCTAGACAGTGCGGCGCTTGACGCAGGAGAGGGCCAAGCTGATCCCTACGAGGACAGTATTCAAATGATGACACTACATTCTGCAAAGGGGCTCGAGTTTCCCTTGGTGTTCATTGCCGGCATGGAAGAGAACCTGTTTCCTCACCAGATGTCTCTGGAGGAACCCGGTCGTCTTGAGGAGGAGCGCCGTCTGGCTTATGTCGGTATTACCCGGGCTATGAAGAAACTGGTGGTCACCTACGCTGAAAATCGCCGGCTTTACGGTGGCGATATGTACAACACACCCTCGCGATTCATCCGCGAAATCCCGGCAGAATTGATCGAGGAGGTGCGTCTTAATGGTGCCGTCTCGCGGCCAGTGGGTTCACTGGCTCATGCCTCACTGTCCGAGCCGCCGCCCGCTGGGATTGATCTCGGCACACGCGTGCTGCATCAGGTCTTCGGAGAGGGGGTTGTCACTCAGTTCGAGGGGCAGGGTAGTAACGCGCGGGTAGAGGTCAGCTTCAGTGAAGGCAACAAGTGGCTTGTGCTTCAATACGCCAACCTAACGTTACTGTAAGGATAGGGCATGCGCGAAAAACAGGTATTACCGGTCGTGGTTGTGGGGCTGACCGCAGCCCTGGTCGCGGTCATTGCCCTGTGGACGCTGGATCGTGTAGCAGGTTCAGATACGGCAACGGCAAGTCAGGGTGGGCCGGTAAAGGTCATTGAATGGAAGCTGGTCACCACCTGGCCTAAGGGTTTACCGGGGCTTGGCGCGGCGCCTGAGAACTTCGCTCGACGGGTCAACGAAGCATCTGGTGGGCGGTTGCGTATCAAGGTATTCGGCGCAGGGGAGATCGTGCCCGCTTTCGAAGTGTTTGACGCCGTTGCCAGAGGCGTGGCGGAGGCCGGCCATGGCGCGGCCTACTACTGGAAGGGCAAGATACCCGCGTCAGTGTTTTACACGGCAGTGCCCTTTGGCATGACGGCGCAGGAGGCCAACGGATGGCTCCACTATGGTGGCGGGCTCGAGCTGTGGCGAGAGCTATATGCGCCATTTGGCGTGGTGCCGTTTGCGGGCGGAAGCACCGGTGTGCAGATGGCGGGCTGGTTCAATATTCGCCTGAACAGCCGCTCTGACCTCGAGGGGTTGAAGATGCGGATTCCCGGTCTTGCTGGTGAGGTATTTGACGCCGCTGGCGGCTCTGCAGTGCGGATAGCCGGGGGAGAGGTTTACACCTCTATGCAAACCGGGGTGATTGACGCCGTCGAATGGGTCGGACCCTATAACGATCGCACCCTCGGCTTGATGGAGGTCGGAGATTATTATTACTACCCCGGATGGCACGAGCCGGGTGCGATGCTTGAGACCATCGTCAATGCTGAGGCGCTGGCTGCGTTGCCTGATGATCTTCAGGCGATTGTGCGGGTTGCGGCGCGGGCGACGAATACCGACATGCTGGATGATTTCACTGCCAATAACAGCGAGTCCCTGCAGATCCTGCTCACAGAATTTGACACTGAGGTACTGCCGTTACCGGATGATGTAATGGACGCGCTGTACGAGAACAGTCAGGTGGCGATTCAAGCTTTAATCGATGCGGACCCCATGGCGAAAAAGATCGCCGCGTCTTACTTCGCTTTTGCAGAGAAAGTGCGGGCTTACCATGAGATCTCCGAGCGAGCGTATCTCAACGGCCGGGGCCGGCTATTACCGCCGGTCTCTTTTACTGAGAAATCGGCCGAGTGAGCTTGTTCTCGTCGATGGCTACGTAAATAAACTCCCCCTCGGTGACTTTCAGGGGCTCGCCATCCTGTTTAGCGTTAATCCAAACCTCCACGAGGATTCGGACAGAGCTGCGGCCGGTTTCGAGCACATCGCAGTAGCAGCTGACGACGGCGCCAACATGCACCGGCGTGAGAAACGACATGCCCTCAATGGCTACCGTCGCCACTCGCCCCTCGGCGAGCTCTGAGGCTGTGATACTGCCCGCGAGGTCCATTTGTGAGAGTAGCCATCCACCGAAAATATCGCCATTGGCGTTAGTGTCCTTGGGCATGGCAATGGTTTGGAGCGCCAGCTCGCCAAAGGGCAGTGGGTGCGTATCGAGCTCTTGTACTGACATGTTGACCCCTTCGCTTGCTGTTCGTGCTTCGTGTTCAGTGTGAGGTGTTGGGCTGAGAGATGGAATCAACATTAGCCGTCGACCGCGTCATTATCGCCCTAATAGCCTGGGTAGCCATAGCACGAGGTTAGGCCACCACCACATGATTACCAGCAGCAATAGCTGTATGAGAACAAAAGGCAGTACACCGGCATAAATGGCGCGAGTGCTGATGGTGTCGGGCGCGACGCCGCGTAAATAGAACAGCGCGAACCCAAAAGGCGGCGTGAGGAAAGAGGTCTGGAGGTTGACCGCTATCATGACCCCCAGCCATATCGGATCAAACCCCATGGATAGGAGCACAGGCCCGACTACCGGCACCACGACAAATGTGATCTCGATGAAGTCGAGAATAAAGCCGAGTAAAAACATCACCAACATGACCACCAGCAACGCCATGTGGGGCCCGCCCCCTAGCTCCTCGAAGAAGGTCTCAATCAGGCTGTCGCCACCGAACCCGCGGAACACGAGAGAAAAGACGGCTGCGCCAATGAGAATGAGAAAAACCATGCTGGTGGTGTAGAGCGTCGAGCGCGAAATGTCCCGCATCACAGCCAGCGTGAGTGCCCCCCGCACCAGGGCCAAGAGCAAAGCGCCCGTGGCGCCGACACCTGCAGCCTCCGTCGGGGTCGCCGCGCCGGCCAGAATGGAGCCTAGGACCAGCACGATAAGCCCCAGAGGTGGCAGCACCGCTACAACCGTTGCGCGGGTATCGGCCTTGTCTACGACAGCGGGGGGTGCGATGGACGGCTGCAGCGCGGCGCGAGCTAACACATAGGCGAGATACAGCAATACCAGCACGACGCCTGGGATCATCGCGCCCACAAAGAGGTCGCCCACCGAGATGGTATCGGTGTTGATGATGTCCATTCTCAGCTGGGCTTGTTGATAAGCGCTCGACATGATGTCGCCCAACAGAACCAGTGCAATCGAGGGCGGAATAATCTGACCGAGGGTTCCGGTAGCGCAGATGGTGCCAGTTGCCAGTTGGGGCTGATAGCCGGCCCTCAGCATGGTCGGGAGGGCCAGCACCCCCATGGTGACGACCGTTGCACCGACAATGCCTGTGCTGGCCGCCAGCAGCGCTCCGACCACAATGACCGCCACGCCTAAGCCACCGGGTCGCTCCCCAAACAAACCAGCCATATTGGCCAACAGGTCTTCAGCGATTTTTGCTCGCTCCAGTACCACCCCCATCAGAATAAACAGGGGCACCGCCACGAGGGTTTCGTTGCTCATTGTGCCGAAAATGCGTCCGGTCAGTGCGGTGAGGTAGTCCGGGTCAAAGTGTCCGAGCAGAATACCCAACGCAGCAAATCCCAGCGCCGTGCCGCCCAGTGTCAGTGCCACGGGGAAGCCCAATAGCAACACCCCACAGACGACAATAAACATGGTGAGCGCCAATTGCCCTTCCATCAGATGCTGTCTCGTTGTCGGAGGACGGTCAGAGCGCGAGAAATATGAATCAAGGCCTGGAGGGTGAGAAGCATTGCCATCGCGGGAATCAGCGTCTTCAGCAGGTATACGAAGGGCAGCCCGCCGGGCTCCGGGGATGCCTCCCTGGCAGACCAGCTGTCCATCACGTAGTCCCAAGAGCCCCAGCCGATCAGTCCGCACAGCGGCAGGGTAAAGACAACATGGCCAAGCCCGTTTACCCATGCCTGTTGCCGTTGAGAGAAACGCCGATAAAAGATATCAACCCTCACGTGTTGATCTGCCTGCAGCGCCACCGCCGCGCCCAGCATAAAAATCGCGGCGTGGAGATACTGCACGGACTCTTGAGCGGCTATCGCGCCGGTGTTGAAGCCGTAGCGCAACACCACGATGAACAATACGAGTAGCGCCATAATGGGCACGCACCAGCAGACGGTGCGCCCTAGCCAGACTATGCCTTGATCCAGTTTGCTCGCCAATGGGGCGTCGGGTGGCATGAGAATCTCGCGGTTTTTATCGTGGACGTGCAAGGTTATCATTCTGGCTCAACAGATTGCAGAAGAGGCGAACCCGTGCTTTCTATTCTGTCGCCGGCTAAAACGCTCGATTACGAGACGGTGCCGACTACCAAAAAATCAACGCAGCCTTTATTTATTGATCAGGCGTCCTTGCTGGTTAACAGCGCTCGCAAAATGAATCCTGAAGATATTCAGAATTTAATGGGGGTGTCGGAAAAAATCGCGACCCTGAATCACGAGCGTTTTATGAATTGGGAGCCCGAATTTTCGCTGAAAAACGCCAAGCAATCTGTTCTCGCGTTTAAGGGGGATGTCTACACGGGTCTGCAGGCAGAGACTTTGGGTGCCGACGAGTTGGCCTTCGCGCAGAAGCATCTGCGTATTCTTTCGGGCCTCTATGGCTTGCTGAGGCCGCTGGATCTAATGCAGCCTTATCGCCTGGAGATGGGTTTGCCTTTTGCCAATTCGGGCGGGAAAAATCTCTATGAATTCTGGGGAGACCGCATTACTGAGGTGTTGGGGCAACACATTAAGGCGAGTGGCAGTCCGGTTCTGGTCAACCTCGCGTCCAACGAATACTTCAAGGCGGTGAAGCCGAAGTCACTGGACGTGGAGGTCATCACACCACAGTTTCGCGACCTGAAAAATGGCCAATACAAAATGATTTCCTTCTTCGCGAAGAAGGCCCGCGGGGTCATGGCCCGTTACATCATCCAAAAAGGCCTCAACGAACCTGAGGGGCTTAAGCACTTTGCGAGCGATGGCTACTATTACAGCCCAGAACACTCAGAGGGAAACAACTGGGTATTCTTGCGCGACGCCCCCCCTCAGGGCTAATCAAGCTCCTGTTTGAAGGGTAATAAAGTCGCGGCCTCACGCTGGTAGGCGCGGACCTGTTCTGATTCCTGTTCCGCGAACTGTGCCACGGCTTCCCGCAAGCGCTCGTCGACAATCCAGTGATTGGAATAAGTCAGAATGGGCTCGAACCCCCGCTGGATTTTGTGCTCCCCTTGCGCGCCGGGGTCGAAGCGAGACAGCCCTGCCTCGATACAGTACTCAATGCCGCGGTAATAGCAGGCCTCGAAATGCAAGAACTCAAATTCTGCGAGGCAGCCCCAATACCGTCCATAAAGCGTGTTCTCTCCCTCAAAAAAGAGAGAGGCGGCAACCGGTTGCTCTGCTCGTTCGGCAATCACCATGACCGGTGTGCCCCCCAGGTCCGGGCAGGATTGCGTGAAAAACGCTTCTGTCAGATAGCCGCCGTGCCCCGAGCGTTTGGCGTAGGTTGTCTGGTAGCAGCGATGAAAAAATTGCCACTGCTCGGGGCCGATCTCCTCGCCCTTTAGTGTTTTTAGTGAGAGCCCTTGGCGTGAGATCTGCTCGCGTTCCCGCCGGAGATTCTTACGTTTGCGACTACTGAAACGATCGAGAAAATCCTGAAAGTCACGATAGTCGCGGTTAAACCAGTGGAATTGTGTTGTCAGCCTCTGTGGCATCTCACAGTGACGTAGCTGATTTGAGGATGTCTCATCCAGAAACAAAACATGCCAGCTCGAGATCTCGAGCTGCTCGCTCAGGGCTTTGACACATGTGGCCATAGTGGAGGGCGTGGTCGCGTCTCCAGCCAAATTACCGAGACGCTGCCCGGTTGCCGGCGTGAAAGGAATCGCTGTCACCAGCTTAGGGTAGTAGCTCAGCCCCATGCGCTGCCAAGCATCAGCCCAGGACCAATCAAAGACGTATTCGCCGTAGCTATGAGTTTTCAGATACGCGGGGAGGATACCAACCGGCGCGCCGCTTTGTTCTAAAGTGATATGCGCCGGTTGCCAGCCGCTCTCGGCCGTGGTGCATCCCGACGTCTCCAGCCCGTGGAGGAAATCCCAGCGCAGAAAAGGATCGCTATCACCAAAGCAGGACTGCCACAGCGCGGGGTCGAGCTCGGCGATGGACCGATGCAGCTTGGCGTCAAAGGTGTCCATGGGGATCAGGTGGCGACGGGGCCAATCCAGAAGTGGCCGCACAGGCCCAGAAGGATAATCAGGCCGATCCACTTACTTTGGTTAAAGGCCGCAAAGCATTGCTTGACGTTGCGCTCCCGAATTAGCCACAAATGCCGGGCAAACAAGACGCCAACAGTGGCGACTGCAGCGTAATAGATTGGACCTAATGCAAAGGCAACGCCACAGCGCCAAAAGGCGATGAGGCAGAGGCACTGCAACAAGCCAATGATGCGCACGTCAAGATGGCCAAAGAGAATAGCGGTGGATTTAATGCCGACTGATAGATCGTCTTCCCGATCTACCATGGCGTATTGGGTGTCATAGACAACGGTCCACAGCAGGTTGGCAAAAAACAGCCACCACAGCGCACTGGGTAATGCATTGATGCTCGCCGCGAAGGCCATGGGAATGCTCCACGAGAAGGCAATGCCGAGCACGATCTGCGGCAAGTGGGTAATCCGCTTCATTAGCGGATAGATCAGCGCCAGACCCGCTCCCGCAACGGACAGCTGGATAGTGAGCGGGTTAGTCAATGCCACAAGGCCTAGAGCGGTAGCCAGAAGTAACACGAGCAAAGACACTGCTTCTTTGACCGTCAATGCGCCGGTGACCAGCGGGCGGAGTCGTGTGCGTTCTACATGCCCATCAAGATTTCGGTCAGCGAGGTCGTTGGCAATGCACCCGGCCGCTCGCATCACCACGATACCGACCAAAAAGATGGCGAGCAGCCTAGACTCCGGAAAACCTTCGTTGGCCAGCGCAAGACCCCACAGCGTTGGGGCGGCGAGCAAGAAAGTACCGATCGGTTTGTCGAAGCGCATGATCTCCAGCGCAGCACGCCATTTGGACGAGGCGCCAAGATCAGGGATGTTCAACGAAGGGGATGGCTCACTCAAAGCAATGCATTCGTGACTCGCGGCCACACAGTCTAGCGGCCTGCGGGTGGGGATGCGACATCGCCTGATCAGACTCTGGCAAAGTCCGCGCGGGCCCCTGCCCATCGGTGCATCAGGGCCTCCGCGCGACCCGGGTCGCTTTCGTAAAGTCTCCCTGCTATCTCCTGTGCTTCGATTAGCAGTTGCTCATGCTCGGGAAGCAGGGCAACTCTAAATGTCGCGAGACCCGTCTGCCGTGTTCCGAGCAGCTCGCCCGGCCCACGGATTTCTAGATCTGCTTCAGCAATCACGAAGCCATCGTGGGAATCCTGCATGACTTTCAGCCGTTGCTGAGCGGTGTCTGAAAGCGGTTGGCGGTAAAGAAGCAGGCAGTGGCTGTCTATCGCTCCGCGCCCCACTCGGCCTCTCAGTTGGTGTAGTTGGGCGAGCCCAAGGCGCTCTGCATTGTCAATAATCATGAGACTCGCATTCGGCACGTCCACCCCAACTTCGATCACTGTGGTGGCGACCAGCAGCTGGATGTCACCAGCCTTGAACGCGGCCATGACCTCCGCTTTTTCTAGCGGCTTAAGCTTGCCGTGTACCAGACCGATATGAAGGCCTGAAAGGGTCTGTTGCAGTTGCTCGAGCGTCGCTTCCGCTGCCTCAATCTCCAGTGCGTCGCTCTCCTCAATGGCAGTGCACACCCAGTAGGCCTGCCTCCCTTCTCGACAGGCGGCCCCCACGCGCTGGATTACGGCGTCGCGCCGCGTTTGATCGATTAGGGTTGTGGTGACTGGCTGACGACCGGGTGGCAGCTCGTCAATGACAGAGCAGTCAAGGTCACCATAGGCAACCATAGCGAGCGAGCGTGGGATCGGTGTAGCGGTCAGTGCCAGCTGATGCGGGTGCTCGTCTCCTGCGCCCTTGTCGGCCAATGATAGTCGTTGGTGTACACCGAACCTGTGCTGCTCGTCGACAATGATCAGGCCGAGCCTGTGGAACTGCACGTCTTCTTGAAACAATGCGTGGGTCCCCACCACCACAGGGGCCTCGCCGCTTGCCAATTGGCTCAAGACGGTTTGCCTCACTTTGCCTTTGGTTCTTCCGCTCAGCCAGGCGACAGGCTGCTTGAGTGGCGAAAACCATGCTTCAAGGTTGGCGTAATGCTGCTCCGCCAGGAGCTCGGTCGGCGCCATGAAGGCGACCTGGTATCCGGCCGCGATCGTATCCAGCGCTGCCTGTGCGGCTACCAGCGTTTTACCTGAACCAACATCCCCTTGAACCAGCCTCAACATGGGTTGTGTTTGCGCCATGTCAGCCATCAACTCTTTTACGACACGCTGCTGAGCGGCAGTGGGCTTGAATGGCAGGTCGGCCAGAAATGCGGCTGACGCAGCGGACGAGGGTGCGATCGCGGGCGCCGGATGCTGCCGCTCGGCGTCTCTGACGCCTTGCACGGTGAGTTGATGAGCAATGAGCTCCTCGCGAGCCAGCCGAATTTGAGCGGGGTGGGTGCCTTGCTGAATCTGGCTTAGCTCAGCATTGGGTGGCGGGTTATGCAAAAAAGTGATGGCATCGGCCAAGGTAATGCTGTCGTCCGTAATCTGCCTCAGCAGATCTTCGGGTGGGTTTTTGCTGAGCAGGTTAAGTGCTTGGCCACAAAGCTTGCGCCAGGTGCTTTGTCCCAGCCCGCTGGCCGTTGGGTAGACCGGCGTCAATGCGGCCTCAACGAGATCAGCACCCGCGCCCAAGCGATATTCGGGATGAATCATCTCGACTTGCCCGCCGAGCCAACGCGGGGTGCCAAACAGCTGCACGGTAGTTCCCTGTTTGAATTGCGAAACCTGAGACTGTCGAAAATGAAAAAACCGTAGCGTGAGCAAGCCGGTGCCATCTTCTACCTTGACCAACAGTGTTCTTCTTCGGCCCATGGTCACAGCGGCAGCGCGGACTTCCGCTTCGACCACCGCATCTACCTGATCCCGCAACCCTCCAATGGCGGTAATCTGCGTTCGGTCCTGATACCGGAGAGGGAAATGAAAGAGCAGGTCTTCCAAGGAGTAGATACCCAGGTCGGCCAGCCGGGACGACATTTTTTCGCCCACTCCCCGCAGGCCGGTAACAGGTTGTTGAAGGATGGTTTGACTCAAGTGTGCCCCGATACGAAAAAGTGTCGTGGTAGTCTCGTATCTTAGCGATTGTTTGATAAGGCCGTGAAGCCATGAAGGTGCTGATCCTAGGCTGTGGTGACATTGGCACGCGTGTGGGCTTATCCCTGTTCGAACTGGGCTGGCATGTCACCGCTGTGCGCCGCAACCCTGATCTGCTCCCAGAGGTCTTTGAGCGTCGCGGGGCGGACCTGACAGATGGGAAAGCGCTTTCTGATTTGGCATTGGCTGAGCCTGACTATGTGGTAGTGACCCCACTGCCGCAATCCTATGACCCTGAGGGGTACAAAACCGGTTTTGCGAGGGTTGCCGAGATACTTGCAGGCCAGAGCTGGTTTTCGAAGTGCCGCCGGGTTATCTGGATTTCGTCCACCCGCGTCTATGGGGAGTCACAGGGAGGCTGGGTGGACGAACACTCACCGCTCAATACTGCCGAACCACAGGCCATGGCCATGGTCGCTGCCGAGGCGATTATTCGCCGCGGAGTGACCGCCACCATTATTCGGCCCGCGGGGGTGTATGGAGACCCAGAGGGGATGCTGATGCGGCGGGTACGAGCCGGTGAAGGGGGCGCGACGGGTGCTCTTTATGGCAATCGCATTCATCGCGAGGATTTATCGCGGCTTATCGTTCACTGTTTGGGGCGTGACGCCGCCGGTGGCTCGGTGCCGCCGACGTTGGTCGGCGCCGATGATGATCATGCGCCGATCCATCAGGTCGAGGATTGGTTGGCTGCGCGGCTTAATGTCACTTTATCTCGACAGGCAGGCAGCGCTAACCCTCGCGCCAACCGGCGCTGTCGAAACGCATTACTCGAGAAAATAGGCTTTCGGCTGTGCTACCCCACTTGGCGAGAGGGATATGAAGCGATGCTGAATCAAGCCTGAATTTCTGAAGCCGGCCAGGCCAAAGCAGTTACACCGACAATATGGCCTCGACCTCAATACGGGCACCTTTGGGCAGTGCGGCGACTTGCACGCAGGCTCTCGCGGGATAGGGTTCTTCGAAGTGGCGCGACATGACCGCGTTCACCGCGTCAAAATCTCCCAGATCGATCAATGAGATATTGATTTTCACTGCATTATCCAGCGTGCCGCCCGCTGCCTCGGCGACAGCGCCCAGGTTGTTGAACACCCGCTCGGCCTCCGCACTGATATCGCCCTCAATCATCGTCATTGAAACTGGGTCGAGCGGTATCTGCCCTGATATCCATACGGTATTTCCCACCTTGATGCCCTGTGAATAGGGCCCGATCGCCTGAGGCGCGGCCTGGGTAGCAATAACGGCTCTATTGGACACAACGGTCTCCTTTGGATGCGCGCGTAACGCCTTATTGAATAACGGACTGATGAGGGCTGCAAGGCCAAGGACAAAGCCGCGGCGGTGGGTGTTCAAGGCCACTGAGGGAGCCGGTTACCGTCGCGCGCTACGGACCACTTTCAGGACACCTTCCACGCTACGTAGCCGCTTCATCACACGAGCCAGATGGGTACGACTGCTGACCTGAAGCTCCAGGTCGACAAAGGTGAATTCGACATCCTTGTTCTGTGTGGCAATGCGCTCGATATTGAGGCCAATGGCGCTGAGGCGGGTCGCCAGGACAGCGATCATACCGCGGCGGTTTTCTACCTGAACTCTGAGGCCTATTGGATAATTCCGTTCCACCGCCTCGTCCCAGTGAAGGGCAATCAGCCGGTCTCGCTGCTCTCGCATTTCCAGAAGATTGCGGCAACTATCCCGGTGCACCATTAAGCCTTTCTCCTGCCCTAGGTAGCCCTGAATACCGTCGCCAGGCAGAGGGCAGCAGCACTTGGCATACGTGACGCCCACGCCTTCGGTACCTCGGATACCCAGTGTGGCCGCCTCACCACCCACGGCAGAGTTGTCACCGGCGCTGGTCAGGTGGGCAACGGCGATATGGGGCAGCGTGTTGCCCAGTGCGACGTCAACCATCAAAGTCTCGATGTCAGCTTTGCCCAACGCGGTCAGCGCGGACTGCATGGCTTCTTCTTCAATGGCATTCAGCCGAGTATCGTGGGCCATCAAAGCCCGGTCCAGCAGATTGCGACCCAACGCCAACGAGTCCTCGCGGCGCTGATCTTTTAAAAAGTGGCGGATGTGGGTTCTGGCTCGCGCGGTCACCACCCAGTTAAGCCAGGAAGGACTCGGCCTGCCCGTTGGAGAGGTCACGATCTCGATCGTCGCACCGCTTTCCAGAGGCTCCGAGAGCGGCACTAGCTGATTGCTCACGCGCGCAGCGACACAGTGATCCCCAATATCGCTGTGCACGGCATAGGCAAAATCGAGCGCGCAGGAACCTTTGGGCAGCTCAAGAATGTCACCACGGGGAGTAAAGACGTACACCTCGTCTGGAAAAAGGTCGATCTTGACGTTTTCAATGAACTCCAGCGAATCGCCAGCGCGCTGTTGCATTTCCAGCAGGCCCTGAACCCACTCCCGAGCCCGGGTGTGGGACATACTGGCGCCCGTTTCCTCGCTTTTATAGAGCCAATGGGCAGCGATGCCGTTGTTGGCCATATCTTCCATTTCATGGGTCCGGATCTGGATTTCTATGGGCACCCCATGCATGCCCTTCAGCACAGTGTGCAAAGATTGATATCCGTTGGCCTTGGGGATGGCGATATAGTCCTTGAATTCCCCGGGCACCGGTTTATAGAGACTGTGCACCATACCCAACGCGCGGTAGCAGTCATCGACAGAGCCAACGATCAGACGGAAGGCAAAGATATCCATGACCTGAGAAAAAGACTTCCGCTTGGCTTTCATCTTTCTGTAGATGCTGTAGAGGTGCTTTTCTCGTCCCACGACAGTAGCAGTCAACCCCTCGCGGAGCAGTGTCTGGCCCAGCTGGTCGCGGATCTGATCGACGAGCTGCTTCCGGTTGCCGCTCGCTGATCTGCGCGCGGCCTCGAGCCGTCTGGCGCGCATGGGGTAGAGCGCTTTAAGGCCTAGGTCTTCGAACTCCATTCGCACTTCATTCATGCCCAGACGCATGGCAATGGGCGCATAAATATCTAGCGTTTCACTGGCGATGCGCTTTATTTTCTCTCGGTTTAGCACGCCCAAAGTGCGCATGTTATGAAGCCGGTCTGCAAGTTTTACCAGGATGACTCGAATATCCTTCGCCATCGCCAACGTCATTTTTTGAAAGTTCTCGGCCTGCCGGAGTTCGACCGAATCAAATTCGACATGAGTCAGCTTGCTGACGCCATCGACCAGCTCAGCCACTTCCTCGCCAAACTGAGCGCCAATGTCTTCCTTGTTGACGCCCGTGTCCTCAATCACATCGTGCAGCAGTGCCGCCATCAGGCTCTGAGCGTCCATGTGCATGCGAGCGAGAATGCTGGCTACGGCCAGGGGATGGGTGACGTAAGGCTCCCCGCTGCGCCGGGTCTGACCATAGTGGGCTTGCTCGGAGTAATAATAGGCTCGCCTGACCAGCTGCGCCTGATCAAGCGGCAGGTAGTCGGCAATTAGCTGCTCAAAAGCAGCCAGCGAGCTGTTCGCGAAGTGCCCTTCTCGGGGAATGGAATGTGCAGCCGCTTTTTGCCCCGACCGGCTGCCGATGCCGGGGAGAGATCCGCTGATAGCTTGGAGTGTTGTTGCTACCACTGCCAGCGGACTCGGTTATCAGAGGATGGGGGTCTCGAAGCTGGCCGCTAGTTCTTCCTCTGCTTCGATTTCGCTTTCGCGGGCGAGTACTTCCGGGGTAATTAAACCCTCGGCGATCTCTCGCAGCGCGATGACCGTGGCCTTGTCTGACTCGTCCTCTACGAGCGGGTCGCGACCACCCGTCGCCATTTGCCGGGCGCGCTTAGAAGCAAGCATAACCAGCTCAAATCGGTTATCGACATTGTCCAGACAGTCTTCAACAGTAATTCTCGCCATGACAGCGTGGTCTCCTTATTGCTCACCGCGTATCAACGCGGCCGCGCAGTATAACGTAGGAATCAGTTTTGCACCGCCCCGACAACAACGTAAATTTGCCGGTCGCTCATGCCATTACGGGCAAATTAGGCGAGCAGATCCTCAATCAGATCTTGAAGGCCTGACTGTTGCTGGCCGGTTCTGAGTCTCAGTGAGCGCACTAGCGCTTGTAGTTGTTGCAGCGCCGTATCGAATTGGTCGTTGATAATGAGGTAGTCGGCCTCATCCCAATGCGACATTTCATCACGCGCGGCACGCATTCTGATGTCGATGGTGTCCTCTGCGTCCTGACCCCGCGCCTGAAGACGTGCCTTGAGCGTTTCAAGTGAGGGCGGCAGGATGAAGAGCCAGGCGCTGTCCGGTAACAACTTTCTCACCTGCTGGGCACCTTGCCAGTCAATTTCCAGGATCACGTCGGCGCCGTCGGATAGCCTCGCCTCGAGCTGCGTCAGGCTGGTGCCGTAGAGATGACCAAAGACCTCGGCAGACTCGAAGAATGCCCCGGCCTCTCGCATCTCATGGAAGGTCTCAGTCGAGATGAAAAAGTAATTGACCCCCTCTTTCTCACCGGGTCGCTGCGGCCGGGTCGTGTGCGATACGGAAACTTCAACCCGATCATCCCGCTCCATCAGCGCTTTGATCAACGACGTCTTTCCCGCTCCGCTGGGCGCGGAGACGATTAATAACTGTCCTCTGGTCGCATTCACACTCAAATTCTACTCAATGTTCTGGATTTGCTCGCGCATTTGCTCGATCAACACTTTGAACTCCACTGAGACGTTGGTGGTACTGAGCGCAGTAGATTTTGAGCCCAGCGTATTGGCTTCGCGATTGAGTTCTTGCATCAGGAAATCTAGGCGCCTGCCCACCGGCGCGGCGCTTTCCAAGGCTGACTCAATGGCATCCAGATGCGCCTCAAGGCGGTCCATTTCTTCTTCGACATCTGCCCGTTGCAACACGTAGACAATTTCTTCTTCCAGCCGCATCGGCTCTGCTTCGATATCGAGCGACCGCAGTCTGTCGAGCAGTCGCTGTCGATGTGCGCTCTGCAGGTCTGGGAGGTGTTCCTTGAGCGTGGCGAGGTGCACCCGCATCGCATCCGACCGTTGCTGGATTAGAGCGGCCAGTTTTGCGCCTTCCTGTTGTCGTTGCCCGCGAAGCCCTTCGAAGCACTGTTTGGCGGCATCCGTTGTCGCACCCTGGAGTGCTTCTAGGTCGGTTTCAGGTTCAGTCATGACGCCTGGCGAGAGCAACAGCGCGAGCTGATCAGGTACGGCAGCTTCGGGGAATGCCGCAGCAACCTGCGCCAGAGAGGTTCGGAGTGTCGCGAGGCGCTCAGTATTAAAGGTCGCGGGGGCGGCTGAGCCGCTGTCAGAGACGCGAATCAGCAATTCAAGTTTGCCGCGTGAAAAATGCTTCCCCGCCTGCTCGCGCAACGCGCCTTCCAGCACCCTAAGGTTATCGGGCATCCGACACTGTAAGTCCAAGTAGCGGTTGTTGACGGAGCGGCACTCTACGGTGACCGTCAGGGCACCCGTTGTTACACTCCCGCGGGCAAAGCCCGTCATGCTTTGAGTCACTGCCATTCCTCGGCCAAGCGCTTTGCTTAGTGTAACAGCAGTGCTTTGGGCTGACCGACCCAGACAACAGGAGAGCACCATGCAGACACCACCCGACCGACCCAGCGGGCGAGCCCCCGATGCGATGCGCTCAATCGGGTTTGAGCGAGGCTACACCTGCCACGCAGAAGGGTCTGTGCTGGTGTCTTTCGGGCGCACCAAAGTCATTTGCACTGCCAGTGTGAATGCTGGAGTGCCAGGTTTTTTGCGCGGCAAAGGTGAGGGCTGGTTGACCGCCGAGTATGGGATGTTGCCACGCTCCACTGGCACGCGAATGGACCGGGAGGCAGCAAGGGGCAAGCAGGGTGGGCGAACGGTTGAAATCCAGCGACTCATTGGCCGCTCTTTGCGTGCGGCGTTGGATCTCAAGCTGCTGGGGGAGCGCACGATCACCGTGGACTGCGATGTGATACAGGCAGACGGCGGCACCCGTACGGCGGCGATCTCGGGCGCTTGCGTGGCGGTAGTGGACGCGCTGAACCATCTTCAACGCGCCGGTGAACTGGATTCAGATCCACTCAAACATTTGATCTCAGCGGTATCTGTTGGCGTGTGGAATGGTGTCCCGGTGGCGGATCTCGATTACGCTGAGGATTCAACTGCCGACAGTGATATGAACGTTGTCATGACAGAGCATGGCGGCTTGATCGAGGTGCAAGGCACCGCAGAGGGCGCCACATTCAGCCAGGAGGAGCTCACGAGGCTGCTTGCGCTCGCCGCCTCGGCGGGTGAAGCGATCACTGCCGCACAGCGAGCTGCCCTCGAGCAAGGTTAGAGCTGCAGATCGTAATCCATGATCACGGGCGCGTGATGTGAAAACGCCTGCTCGTCAAAAATACTGCCCCGCTCAACCCGGCTCGCCAGCAGCTCAGAGATAATTTGCGTATCGGTGCGCAGACCGCCCGCATCGTCGCCATCAGGCCACCAGGTGTAGGCTCCGGGGTCGCTATCGGCTAGGGAGTAAGCGTCGGTATAACCGCTGTCGTAGAGGTCCAGTAACCAACCGCGTTCCGAGGGAGACAGCCCAGGTAGCGTCTGACTGTTCCCGGCGTCCTCTGCGTCGGCATGATGCGTCATTAACTCCCATCCACCACAGAGAATGTAACCACGGCGCTTGTGGCGCACTTTCTCGAGGTGGCTACTCAGCTGTGAAAGAAAGCCCAGCTTGCTCGCCATGGCCTCAGGCCCGCCCGTGCCGCTAGGCACCAGCACTGAGCCCACGCTGATCTCTTCGAAATCTGCTTGAATGTACAACCCCTGAGCGTCATACGCTTCGAAACCCAGCCCCCAAATAATGGCTTTGGGAAGGCGCTTACTGTAGATGGCCACCCCGTTTAATCGAGGGTTCTCGTAGTGGTCCAGAAAATACGGATGGTAGTTCGCAGGGAAGAACGCCTCGCCCGACAAGTTATGCTCGGCGCAACGGGTATCCTGCAGGCAGATGATGTCCGCGTCTTGCGCAAACAACCATGCAAGGCAGCCCTTATCGGCCGCCTGCTCTAGCCCCTCGATGACGAGGCTGATGACCTTCATCGCTAGTCCTGCCCGCTTTGATTTCATATGATACGGTGAAATGAAGCGCCCAGACTGCGGCTTGGCGTAGATTCGGGGCCGTTGATCGCAGTCTGAACAATTAAACGCCATGGAGTGGGGTGTGAACACGACCGCGCAGAGTTTCCGTCAGGACTTTATCGAGTTGGCGCTGCAGTGCGAGGTGCTGCAGTTTGGGGAGTTCGAGCTCAAATCTGGGCGCGTCAGCCCTTACTTTTTCAACGCAGGGAAGTTTTCGACGGGTGGCGCGCTGGCGCGATTGGGGCGCTGCTATGCCGCTGCCTTGCACGCGTCGGATCTTCACGCTGACATGCTCTTCGGCCCCGCTTATAAGGGGATTCCCTTGGTGTCCACCACGGCCATGGCGCTGTCGGACCAACATGGCATCGACCTGCCGTTTGCCTTCAATCGCAAGGAAGCCAAGACCCACGGCGAGGGAGGCAACATTGTGGGCGCGCCGCTCGCGGGTGATGTGGTGGTCATTGACGATGTGATGACAGCGGGCACCGCCATCCGGGAATCGATGGCCATTCTGAATGAGTCTGGTGCGCGTGGTGCGGGAGTGGTGATTGGGCTGGATCGCTGCGAGCGAGGTGACGGTGAGCTGTCGGCGGTACAGCAAGTGGAACAGGATTGGGGGTTGAGAGTGGTGAGCGTGGTCTCGCTGCACGACATTATCTTATGGGTAGAGAGCAATCCCGCAATGGCCCAACATCGTGAGGCCTTGGAGCGGTATCGGCAGCGTTATGGCGTGGCATAGATCCTCCAAGCCATCGCTATTGCTTGTGACACTGTTGTGGGTGTCTGGTGTTGTGCCTGCTGAGCTCTATCGCTATCAAAACGAGTCGGGTGTAACGGTTGTCGACTGGGCAATTCCGGCGGCTTACGTCGGTGATGGTTACGAGGTCCTGAGCGAGTCAGGGCAGGTGGTTCGGGTGGTGCCACCCGCCAAAACAGAGACCGAACTAGAGCGAGATGCCGCGGCCAAGCAGGCACGAGACGCGGAAGCGGCTGCCGAGGCGGCGCAGCTGGAGCGCGACACCTTTTTGTTGCGGCGTTACAGCACGATTCAGGATATCGAGGCGGCTCGGGATCGCTCTCTTCGCGAGCTCGATATTCGTATTGCCATTCTGAACAGCCAGCGAGAGACCTTGTCGCAGCAGCTTGCCCGGCATGAGGCTGCCCTCGGCACCACCGGGCAGTCTGACCAAATGACGAGTCAGTACAAAGAAGAGACCGTTGCGGCGCTCAAAGCAGAAATCCGCAGCCTTGATGAGGCCAGGGAGGGCAGACAACAGCAAGCGGCAGCACTGGCCGAAGCCTTCAGTCGCGATATAGAGCGTTTTGCGGAGCTGGAAGAGATCGTCGCCTTGCGGCGCCAGATGAGTGCTTCACCTTAGAGCGCTAATGATGGGCCTCATTGGCTTGCGATCCCTGCAGGCTTCATCAGGCCCTCGGCGAGCTGAGCCCACTGATCTGCCCAGCCATCTGTCGGCAGGCGCCTGAAGTCGCTGCGACAAAATTGAGACACCCTGCCTTCAGCTGCGGACATGAGTAAATTGGCCGCAGTAGTGACCGGCAGGCGGGTCCTGAGACCTTCGCGGAGCTCGGCCTCACGCAGATATTGTTTGAGCTGCGTCTCCAGCCGCTCGTATACCTGATCAACCTGATGATGAAGCTCTTGCGACTCTCCTGTGAGTGCCCGGCCGGTCAGTAATCGCGTAATGCCCGGATTCTTTTCACAGAATTCAAGATATAACCGCAGCAGTCCCTGGCACTGAGTCAAAGCGCCGACCTGCTCACTAGGGATGCGGCCAACGAGCCCAAACAGCGTGTCTTCGGCAAAAGCCAAAAGCCCTGCGTACATCTTGCTCTTGGAGGGAAAGTGGCGATATAGCGCCGCTTCCGACACGCCTACGCGCGAAGCCAGCCCAGCGGTCGTGATTCTGGTATCGGGAGCACCCTCAAGCATTTCGGCAAGCGCCATAAGAATCTCTTGCTTGCGGTCGATGCCTGTTGGGGTGGTGCTATCGGACATGGGCTTTCGTTCGTCCACGGAATCGCCGATGCTAATCAGAGCGAAGGGCTCGTGCAAATCACTCAGTGCCGGGCACTGATTTGGGTTCCAATGCCCTCGTCTGAGAATATCTCTAGCAGCGCGGCGTGGGACACTCTCCCGTCAATAATGTGTGCGCTTCTCACACCGCTCTGCACGGCGTCCAAGGCGCACTGAATCTTGGGCAGCATGCCGCCATGAATGACGCCCTGTTGAATAAGCGTCTTCACCTGATCGGTATCGAGCCCCGTTAAAATGTTGCCCTCAGCGTCAAGAAGCCCCGCTACGTTAGTCAGTAGCATGAGTTTCTCGGCCTGCAATACCTCGGCCAGCTTGCCGGCGACCAGGTCGGCGTTAATGTTGTAGGTTTTGCCATCGTTGCTGCCGGCCACCGGCGCAATGACCGGGATGTAGTCGCTACCAATCAGCATGGTCAGGATATCGGTATCGATACTGGCAACCTCTCCAACCTGACCAATATCTTTTGCCCCTTCAGCTTCCCAATCGCCCGCGAGTTTTTTCGCCTGAATCAGTTGCCCGTCCTTCCCCGTGATGCCGATAGCGCGTCCCCCGTTGCGGTGGATGCTGTCGACGATTTCCTTATTCACTGAGGCGCCCAGTACCATTTCGACCACATCCATGGTGTGCTCGTCAGTGACTCGCATGCCGTCGACAAATTCGGTTTCGATATTCAGCCGCTCGAGCAGCTGGCCGATTTGTGGTCCTCCGCCATGCACCACAATGGGGTTCATTCCTACAAGCTTCATCAGCACAACGTCGCGCGCGAAGCTCTCCTGCAGTTCAGGGTCCGTCATGGCGTTCCCGCCAAATTTAATGACGAAGGTTTTACCCGTGAAGCGTTGGATATAGGGCAGTGATTCGGTCAGGATCCGGGCAAAATTCCCAGCCTCACCCTGATTGAGCGACATGATGTTTTATCCGGCGCAGCCAAAGCGCAAAGAATGAGCCGGTGCGAGCTCAAAGGCAATGTGAAGATGCCGCAGTGCGGGCGCCGACCAAAAGATGAAACCTGGCCGTTTACGCCGCCTCAGCTAGCGCGCAAGTGCGTCTGCAACGGCGATGACAATCTGTTCGGCGATGACTCGTTTGCTGGCCAGAGGCAGGCTCCGCTCTTCTGCTTCGGTGATCACATGGACGGCATTCTGCTCGGAGCCAAAAGTGGTATCGGGATCGCTGACGTCATTGGCAATGATCATATCGAGACCTTTTCGCAGCCTTTTCTCCCGAGCGTGGAGAGTGACTGAGTTGGTCTCGGCAGCAAAGCCAGCCACCAGGGTTGGCCGGTTGGCCAATTGAGTCACGCTGGCGATGATGTCGGGGTTCTCGACCAGTTTAAGGACGAGAGTGTCCCCGCTTTGCTTTTTGATTTTTTCGGTTGATGTCGACTCGGGTCGATAGTCAGCGACGGCTGCCGCGCCGATAAACAGATCGGCACCGTCAGCAAGCGCCAGTGCGCGAGCACACATCTCGGCCGCGGAAGTGACCAGATGCACCGCGACGCGATCCGGTGGATCCAAGTGCACGGGTCCAGATATCAGCTCGACCTGAGCGCCGGCCTCGGCACAGGCGCTCGCCAGCGCATAGCCCATTTTCCCCGAGCTGTGATTGCTCAGGTATCTCACGGGGTCAATAGCCTCCAATGTCGGACCCGCGGTGATAACAACCCGCCGCCCTTCCAGCCGGCGATTGTCGAAGCGCTGAGTCAGCGCTGTCACGATGGCCTCCGGCTCCAGTAGTCGACCTGGGCCCACGTCACCGCAAGCCTGTTCACCGGCAGCGGGTCCAACGATTTGAATGCCACGGGACGCGAGCAACTGGATATTTTCCTGCGTTGCGGCGTGAGCCCACATTTGCTGGTTCATAGCCGGCGCAACGGCGACGGGAGCAGGGGTTGCCAAAGCGACTGTGGTCAGCAGATCGTCTGCCCGGCCCTGAGCGAGTCGCGCGATGACGTCCGCCGTGGCGGGTGCAATGATCATGAGATCGGCCCAGCGAGCCAGCTCAATGTGTCCCATACCTGCTTCCGCGGCTTCGTCCAAGAGCTCGGTGTGGGTGGGCTCTCCAGAAAGCGCCTGCATGGTCAGAGGTGTAATGAACTCCGTCGCACCTCTGGACAACACCACGCGCACCAACGCGCCCTGCTTTTTCAGCAGTCGCACCAGCTCCGCGCCTTTGTAAGCCGCGATACCGCCGGAGATGGCCACCAAAATGTGGCGCTGGCTTAAATGGCCCATAGGCCTCAAGTCCCCGTATCAGATCGTGCGCACCCTAGCATTTGCGGGGGTTTTTGCACACTTGGGCTAGTTGTCAGGGGGGCCGGCTTGCGCCTCCAGAGCCCCTCTGGTATAAAACGCGCCCTTTGTAGATCTCTACGGAAACTATCATGTCACGTGTCTGTCAGGTTACGGGTAAGCGGCCCGCATCCGGTAACAATGTCTCGCACGCCAAGAACCGGACCAAGCGTCGCTTCTTGCCGAACTTACATAATCATCGTTTCTGGGTAGAGTCCGAGAAGCGCTTCGTTTCTTTGCGCGTTTCTTCCAAAGGTATGCGTATTATCGACAAGCGCGGTATCGAGACCGTTTTGGAAGAGCTCCGTGCTCGCGGCGAGAAAGTCTGAGGATTGAACCATGCGTGAAAAGATCAGAATGAACTCATCGGCTGGTACAGGCCACTTTTACACCACCGACAAAAACAAGCGCACCATGCCCGATAAGCTTGAAATGAAAAAGTACGATCCCGTGGCGCGCAAGCACGTCGTGTACAAGGAAGCGAAGATCAAATAACTACCGTCTTAAGTTCACAAAAACCCCGGCCCCGAGCCGGGGTTTTTGCTTTTGTACCCCGAGCAAAGCCCCGCTGGTCTCATGCTAGGGTTTGTGATCCGATAGCCACCGCCGCATCCAGAGTCGAAGTAGCAGCCGAGCGTCCATGCCAGAGTTACCTGAAGTTGAAACCACCTGCCGGGGCATTGCGCCACATATTGTGGGGCGCCGCGTGCGCGAGGTGATTGTGAGGGAACCTCGTTTGCGATGGCCTGTTCCTGGCAAATTGAATCAGTTGATGTCAGGAGCCCAATTTCTGTCCGTGTGTCGGCGGGCAAAATATTTACTGTTGGAGACAGACCGCGGCATTGTGATGGTGCATCTCGGTATGTCGGGTAGTTTGAGGATCATGCCCGCTGACACGCCACCGCTCTTTCACGACCATATTGATGTGGTCCTTGAGGATGGCCGCTGTCTCAGGTACCACGACCCGAGACGGTTCGGCAGTTTCCACTGGCTGGAGGCGCAGCAACACCCGCTGCTGGATCACTTGGGCCCTGAGCCGCTATCAGAGGCTTTTAACGGTGCTTACCTTTACGAGCGGTCACGCGGACGTCGGATTCCGGTGAAGCAGTTCATCATGGACGGCAAAGTGGTGGTGGGAGTCGGCAATATCTACGCCAATGAAGCGCTGTTCATGGCGGGTATTCATCCAGCACGTGCAGCCGGACGCGTTGCAAAGACGCGATATGAGCATTTGGCCATAGCCATCAAACAGGTTCTCGGCGATGCGATTGAGCAGGGCGGCACGACCCTTCGAGATTTTGTGGGTGGTGATGGGTCTCCCGGGTATTTTGCTCAGCAACTGCGCGTTTATGGCCGTCGTGGACAGCCTTGCCGACACTGTCTCACCGCTCTTAAGGAAATTCGTCAGGGAGGAAGAAGTACTGTGATGTGTCCCCAGTGTCAGCGGTGAGCGCAGTATCTTAAGCGCAGCCCCTTAGATGTGCCGCCCGCTGATTGTATGGTCGGAGACTTTAGCTCAATGCCTGTTTTAAGGCTTGGGCGACAGTAGGCGGGACAAAGCCGCTGACATCACCGCCAAGACCGGCGATCTCTCTCACGAGCGAGGAGGAAATGTAGGAGAGCTCTGCACTAGGTGTGAGGAAGACGCTTTCAAATTCGGGGTCCATGGCGCGATTCATATTGGCTAGCTGGAACTCGTACTCAAAGTCTGCAACCGCGCGCAGGCCTCTCAGCACACAGTGCGAGCCCTGATCGGCAACGAAGTCAATCAGTAAGCCGTTGAAAGGCACCACCTCGGCTGCCGGCACATGCTGTAAGCAGTTTTTTGCCAACTCGACTCTCATATCGACAGGAAACAGCGGGGCTTTCTTGTCGCTGGTCGCCACGGCCACCACCACCCTCTCGAAAAGTTTCGCAGCGCGCTCTACCAGATCAATATGGCCGTTGGTAATGGGATCAAACGTCCCCGGATATACCACAGTATGGGTCAGCACAAGCGGTGTCCTCCACTGAATGGCCCGAGCCTACACAAGTCTTAAGGGTCGGACAAACTCCCACACGCTAGGGGCTTTTTTGCCTCAGCAATTGGTAGCGAACATCACCTGCGGTTTTCTCCCGAAATATTTCATAGTGGGTTTCTGGCACGGCTTCCGGATCCGAGCGAGATGTCTCAAAGTAAATCCAACTGTTGGTAGTGATGTGCTTCCCGGTCTGCAATCGCATTAGGGTAGATTCACCGACTCTCGCATCAAACGGCGGATCCACAAAAACAATGTCCCATGTCTTGCTGGCGCTACCGAGAAAATCGCTTGCTGCAGCGCAATACGTGGCACCGCAATGGTTCGCGTCGAGCCTCCCTAGATGGCGATCGATATAGGTGAAGGCCTCTCGATCGGCATCTACGAAGTCGCAGTGAGTGGCGCCTCGAGACAGCGCTTCGATTCCGAGAGCGCCCGAGCCTGCAAACAGATCCAGGCACTGCGCGCCCTGTAGATTGTGTCCCAGCCAGTTGAATAAAGTTTCTCTGACCCTGTCTCCCGTGGGCCGCAGTCCGGGACGCTCTGGGAATTCGAGTTTCTGTCCGCGCCACTGCCCGCCAATGATCCGGAGCTGTGAGGTAGCCGATTTGGCAGCACGTCGCATGCTGGCTCCTGTTTTTCTGGGTGCTAGACTGCTCGGAAGCAACGGTGCGATAGCGTTCCGCCACGCCCAACCGAGTCAGACAGATCATGAAGCTATTCAAACGCCGCGCCAAGTCCGTGCACCAGGCTGATAAAGCCAAAGGTGACGCAATCATGGATGGCGTTGACCCCTCTGTATCCGAACTTAGCACTGGCCCTGACGAGGTAGTCGACGGGGAGCCGGGTACTGCGCCGTCGGCGGCTGGAGAAAGCGTCGCGTCGCAGAGCGGCCCGGGAGTTTTCGAACGGTTGCGAAGCGGGCTGAGTAAAAGCCGAGGCCAGTTCACAGAAGGTCTCGCCAGTGTTGTTTTGGGCAAGAAGCAGCTGGACCCCGCACTGCTCGAAGCCCTTGAGGAGCAGCTGATCATGGCTGATCTGGGCGTCGAAACCACCGAGAGAGTACTGGAGTTGCTCCGGCAGCGACTCGACCGCAGTGAACTGTCGGCACAGGAGCCCGTGATGTCAGCCTTGAAGGAGACATTAACGGAGTTGCTGGCGGATCAGGAGTGTCCGCTGGACATTACGGAGCACCGACCTTTTGTGATTCTGGTGGTTGGGGTCAACGGTGCAGGTAAAACCACTACGATTGGCAAGTTGGCATATCGGCTGCAGCGGGAGGGGCACAGCGTGATGCTGGCGGCTGGCGACACCTTCAGGGCGGCCGCGGTGGAACAGCTTCAGGCTTGGGGCGATCGGCACGGCGTGCCGGTTGTTGCTCAGCATACCGGCGCAGACAGTGCGTCCGTTCTGTTTGATGCTTTGGAGGCGGCGACCGCCCGTGGCGTGGACGTTCTGATTGCGGACACGGCGGGGCGGCTTCAAAACAAATCCCATCTTATGGATGAGCTCAGCAAGGTGGTGCGCGTCATGCGCAAGCAGAATGAATCGGTGCCCCATGAAACGTTATTGGTGCTTGATGCAGGGACGGGCCAGAACGCGGTGTCCCAAGCGGTGGAGTTTGATCAGGCAGTGGGGATCTCGGGTGTTGCGGTCACCAAGCTAGATGGAACAGCACGAGGTGGGGTGCTGTTTGCCATTGCCCACAAGCTCAAGCGCCCTATCCGGTTTATTGGCGTGGGCGAGCAGGCGGACGACCTGAGAGATTTCAGCGCCGCAGAGTTTGTTGATGCGCTGCTCGACCATCATTAGGGTTTTGCACCAGTGATTGAATTTGAGCGGGTCAGTCGCCGCTTCGGTGATCAGGACGCACTGCGTAATCTGAACCTGACCCTCGAAAAGGGGGAAATGGCCTTTCTCACCGGGCATTCGGGCGCGGGCAAAAGTACTTTGTTGCGCCTGCTGTTATTACTTGATCGACCGAGTAGCGGCGATATCCGCGTAAACGGTGAATCCACTAGCCACATTCGCTCACGGAGGGTGCCGCGCTATCGGCGTCGTTTCGGCGTCGTGTTCCAGGATCACAGGCTGCTGTTTGATCGCAGCGTTCACGACAACGTCGCGTTGCCATTGGTGATGGCCGGATTCTCTCCCACGGACACCGCGCGCCGAGTGCGCGCCGCCCTCGACAAGGTGGGTTTGCTGTCTCATGAGCGCGCAAACCCTGCGGCCTTGTCGGGGGGCGAGCAGCAACGCGTGGGCATAGCGAGGGCTGTTGTCGCGAGACCGGAGTTCCTGATTGCCGACGAACCGACCGGCAATCTTGACCCTAAGCTATCGACGGAGATCATGGCGCTATTTGAAGCCTTCAATCAGGTTGGCGTGACCGTGCTGGTGGCGACACATGATTTACCACTGATATCGCGTCGTAGGCACCGCATTGTCACGCTACAAGAGGGACGCCTTGCTGGCGCGGGCTCCCAATGAGTGCCGCACCAGAGCAGACCAGAGAAGAGTGGGGCCGGTTCGCAGCCTGGCGGTCGCAGCACCGGGCCGCAGCCGCCAGTAGCTGGCAAAAGCTGGTTTCGCGGTTGATGGCGACGAGCATGGTGTGGTTGGTTGTCGCGATATCTCTGGCGCTACCCAGCGTGTTGCTCTTGACGCTGGACAACTTGAGGCCATTGGTACCTGACCTCGCGCGCCCGGCACAGATATCTGTCATGTTGGACAGGCAGCTCGACCTTGCGCAGGCGGAATCTCTACAGCGCCAAATAACGGATTGGGCCAGCGTTGCGGACGTGGCACTGGTTGGTCGCGATGAGGCACTGGTCACGTTCGGTGAGCAGACCGGGCTGTCAGAGTTGCTGACATCGCTGGATCGCAATCCGCTGCCGCATACGCTACTGATTTTGCCCAGTGGGCCACTCGCTGACGAGGCCCTCGGCCAACTGATCGAGGATCTCAGCGCGCTGCCGGACGTGGACAGTGCCATGGCGGACAACCAGTGGATGGCCCGCCTGGATCAGATCCTTGTGGCCGGCGAGCGTTGGGGACTCGCTTTGGGCGGCGCCATGGTATTGGGTGCGATTCTTGCGCTCGCCAACACGGTCTATTTGGCGATTGCCGCCCGGCGGGAGGAAATTCTGGTGGTGCGCCTGATTGGCGGTTCGCCAGCATTCATCCGCAGGCCCTTTCTCTATACCGGACTCTATTTTGGCGCGGGCGGCGGAGTGCTCGCCGGAGTCATGTTGTGGATATTGACCTTATGGGTCGCAGGCCCGATCAATGTGCTCTTCTTGCTGTATGACAGCCCGGGTCAGCTTCATGGCCCGGGATGGCGATACCCGTTAGCGCTGATTGTGCTGGGAGCAGGCCTCGGTTGGCTGGCCTCTTGGACCGCTTCCGCGCGCTATTTCAAGCGCTTGGAAGCGCATTAGTCAGTCCTAAAGCCATGAAAAACGGTATTTTTTAGGGTTTAGCACTCTGCTGGGGAGAGTGCTAAAATACGCCTCCAGAAGCCTTGTGGAGGCGATCGACATGACTGAAACAACGCGTGTACCAGCGCTGCCCAATAGCGCCGTGTTGAATATGGCGCCCGGGGCGAACTTGCCGGCCTATATTCAGGCGGTGAGCAGCATTGCTGTGCTGTCGGCCGAGCGTGAGCGCGAGCTGGCAGAGCGCCTGTTTTACGAAGAGTGTGTCGATTCTGCGCGGGAGTTGGTTCTGGCGCATCTCCGCTTCGTGGTGCACATTGCCCGTAGCTACTCCGGTTATGGTCTGGCCGAGGCTGATCTGATTCAGGAGGGCAACGTTGGTCTGATGAAGGCGGTAAAGCGCTTTGACCCCAACAAGGGCGTTCGGCTGGTTTCTTTTGCGGTCCATTGGATCAAGGCCGAGATGCACGAGTACATTCTCCGCAACTGGAGAATTGTCAAAGTCGCCACGACCAAGGCCCAAAGAAAATTATTTTTCAATCTGCGTAGCCAGAAAAAATCCTTGGGTTGGTTGTCGGCTGAAGAAACCCGGGCGATTGCGGCTGATCTCGGTGTTGATGAGGTAGAGGTCACGCGAATGGAAGGGCGCTTGGCCAGTCGAGATATCGCGTTCGATGCGCCCACCGATAGCGACGAAGATGATGCCTGGCAGGCACCGCAATATTTTCTGACTGATGGTCAGACTGACCCGGGTCAGCTGGTTGAGGCAGAAGACTTAGCTCAGGACAGCTCGACCCGCCTACACACCGCTCTGGCGGAGCTGGATGTTCGCAGCCGCGATATTCTTGAGCGGCGCTGGTTGACAGACGACAAGGCCACGTTACACGAGTTGGCCGCCGAGTATGAGGTGTCGGCAGAACGCATTCGGCAGCTGGAAGCCAATGCGATGAAAAAGCTGCGCACCGCCATGGCGGCATAACGACCCACCCACTGCAAGTCTCACTCTAGCCACCTCCGTGGGATCCTCCCGGCCGCCGCTGAATCATCGGATACGCAGTTTCGTGATGCGTGCTGGTCGGACGACTCCTGGTCAGGAGCGCGGCTGGCAGGAAGGCTTTCCCCAGTTTGGTCTCACGTTGGAGAACGGACGCCTCGACTGGGATAAAACCTTTGGCTGTGCAGGCCGACGCATTATCGAAATTGGCTTCGGCATGGGCGATAGTCTGTTGCAGATGGCCAAGGCTGAGCCAGCCGCTCAGTTTGTCGGTATCGAAGTCCATCGACCTGGCGTTGGCCGATTACTGGCACAGCTCTTGAGCGGCGAGATCCGCAATCTTCGGGTTTATGCGGACGATGCGGTAGAGGTCATGGAGCAGTGCTTTTCACCCAATACACTCGACGCGATCCATATCTTCTTCCCGGATCCCTGGCATAAAAAACGACATCACAAGCGGCGGTTGATCCAGCCAAATCTGGTTCGCGATCTGGCGATGTTGCTGAGGGCAGACGGCTATTTACACCTCGCAACCGACTGGGCGCCTTATGCTGAGCATATGTTCGAGGTGCTCGATGCGGAGCCGCTCCTGATCAGTGCAGCGGGCGAGCCCGCTACAGCGGTCCCGCGTCCTCACTATCGCCCCCCCACCAAATTTGAAGCACGGGGCGAGCGCCTGGGGCACGTTGTTCAGGACCTGATTTATCGCAGGCATCAGTAAAACGCAGTGGCCACCATCTAACGATTGACGACCGTGTGCTGGGTGACCTTTTCGCTATGACTGAATGCTCACAACTGATGGAAGTGGCGTTATACAAAGGTCGCAATCACGCTATCTAGGAAGCGATAACCCAGCGGCGTCGTTACAAACTGCCCCCCGCTCGGCGCCTCCAGCCAACCTCTTGATATTGCGACGTCGGCGGCCGCAATCAGTTGATCGACGTCAGCGCCAGTTGTTTGGGTAAAAAGAGTCAGAGGCACACCAGATTTGAGTCGTAGCGTATTCATGGCGAATTCAGCGACCCTGTCTAGTGTCTGCAGATTGACCTCCTGGGGCGTTGGCATGGGTGACGACGCCGCGAGTGCAAGATAGTCCGAGGGTGTCCGGGTTCTTTGTGTCCGAACAATGGCACCGTCTGGTAGCGAGACCTTGCCGTGGGCGCCTGCACCCAGACCGATATAGTCACCAAAGCGCCAATAGTTCAGGTTGTGTTGACTCTCCTCGCCCTCCTTGGCGAATGCAGATACTTCATATTGATGGAGCCCGGCGTCGCCAATAATCTGCTCGCCTGCTTTCTGAATGGATTCCAGTTCGCTGTCGTCAGGAAGCACGGGCGGGGTCGACCAGAAGCGGGTGTTGCGCTCAATGGTCAGCTGATACCAGGAGATATGGCCTGCGCTTCGCGCAATCGCTTCAGCCAAATCAGCCTGCGCTAACTCGCTGTCTTGTGCTGGCAGACCATGCATCAGGTCAATATTCCAACGCGTGAAACCTGCCTCGTTCGCCAAATCCAGTGCGCGGCGCGCCTCGTTACCCGAGTGGATCCGCCCCAGCGCCTTGAGCGCCACGTCGTTAAAGCTCTGTACACCAACACTGAGCCGGTTTACCCCGGCGGCATGGTACTCCGCAAAATGAGCGCTCTCTGCGCTACCGGGATTACTTTCCAGCGTGATTTCTGTATTGCGCGATAGCGTGGCTCGCGCTGATATCCCCTCCAGCAGCGCACCGATCCAGCGCCCCTCAAACAGGCTGGGTGTGCCGCCACCAATAAAAATTGATGTGATGGGTCGGTTGCTCCACCACGCATGTTGGCTCTCAAAATCAGCAAGAAGCGCCTCGACATAGGGTTGTTGCAGCGACGCCGAAAAGCCCTCATGGCTGTTGAAGTCACAGTAGGGGCACTTTCGAGTGCACCAGGGCAAATGAATATAGAGCGAGAGGGGGACCGCAAGCGGGTTAATCATGCTGCCAGTTGATCCAGCAGCCGGCGAACGGCAATCGCCCGATGACTGACGCGATTTTTTTCTGCTGCGGGTAGTTCGGCGGCGTGCTGGTCATAGCCGTCGGCAACAAACAGGGGGTCGTAGCCAAAGCCACCGGTGCCACGCGGCGCTGGGGCAATGCGACCGTACCAACGGCCTTCTGCGATGAGTGGCGTGGGATCCTCGGCGTGCCGCAGTAACACGACCACCGCGACATAGAATGCCGCCCGGTCAGCGCCTTCTAGTGTTGCCATATTCTGGAGCAACAACGCGTTATTGGCTTCGTCGTCACCACCTGAGTATCGCGCCGACCGCAGGCCTGGTGCCCCGTCCAGAGCAGGTACAACTAATCCGGAATCGTCTGCTAATGCAGCACAGTGGCTTTGCGCACAGGCATGTCGCGCCTTGATCAGTGCATTTTCGACGAAGGTGCTCCCGGTTTCTTCCGCTTCACTGACGTCGAGATCGGCTTGCGGGGAGACCCTCCACCGGTCACCCAGCACTGCTTGAAATTCGCGGATTTTGCCTGGGTTGTGGCTGGCAATGATCAGGCGCGGCAGCGTGTCTTCAGTCATGAGTTAGCTCTGTCGCCACAGCTGCACTTTCATTTTGTGGTCATAAGCCTCGACCGCGCCTTCGGGCTGAAAGGTAAATTCAAAAAAGCGGTATTCCTGATCCAAAAACTCAAAGGGCACGATGTAGTAGGTGGCTCTGCCTTCACGAATTTCCTTGACCCGCATGTTGCCACCCGTAATCAAGTCCCATGTGCGGCCTTCGATCGTCATCGGGCGACCAGCAATTTCCCCGGAGTCGGCATCGCGGACCGACAGCGTCAGGATGGCCTTGTCAGGACCCCGAGTAATGCCGTATTCGGCTGCGACTTCGGGAGACAGGAAGGTGGTGTAAACGATGCTGTGGTGTAACTCGAACTGGTCGTAGCGAGTCGATTGTTGGGCCGCGGTTGGCAGGATGAAACCTGCCAACAGTAGCGCAACAATCAGGCCCCAGCGCGACGAATGCGATAGATCGCGCTGCTGGCGAACAGGTTGGGGAACCACCTGCCCAGCAGTGCTTGTGCGGGTCCGGCTATGGTCGCCCGCTCGACAATATCGATCTCTAGTTCTGAACACAGCGACTCGAAGTCCTTTACGGTGCAAAAGTGAATGTTAGGCGTGTCGTACCAGTGCCGGGGCATGGCCCGAGACATAGGCATACGGCCTTTTACTCCCAGATGAGCACGACATGACCAGTGCCCGAAATTAGGGAATGACACGATGGCTTCGTCGCCAATGTCGACCATACGTTGCAGAGCGATGTGCGGATGCGTCAGTTCCTGCAGGGCGTGCGCCAGCACGACGACATCGAACCCATTGGTCGTAAAGCAGTGCAGGCCATCGTTGATGTCTTCCTGAACAACGTCCAGCCCCTTGCTGGCCGATGCGATCAGGTTCTCCGGATCGATATCTACGCCGATACCATGCGCGCCACGCTCGTCCCTGAGGCGAGCGAGAAAGGCGCCGTCACCGCACCCTAGATCCAGCACTCGGCTACCCGGTGTGATCCAGGTCAGCACGGTTTTAAGGTCCAGCCGGTTCATGACGGCCCCACCCTCTGCATCCACGCTCTCAGCAGCTGTTCATAGTGGAGGTTGGGGAGCAGAAAGCCATCATGACCGTTGTCGGTCTCGATGTTGGCATAGGTCACTGGTCTTCCCGCAGCCATCAGTGCGTCGCGGATTTCGATTGATCGCTGGGGTGGGAAGCGCCAGTCAGAGCTGAAAGAGGTCACCAGAAAGTTTGCCTGAGCATTAGACAAAGCGGCGATGAGGTCGCCACCGTGTTCTGCGGCCAAGTCGAAAAGATCCAGAGCCCGGGTCATCAACACGTAGGTGTTGGCATCGAACTGCGTAGAGAAGCGACTGCCTTGGTGTCGCAGATAGCTCTCGACCTGAAATACCCACTCAGCATTATTATCGGGTGTGAAGCTGTCTTCTCGCAGCTCCCGGCCAAAACGGTCGCTCATACCGTCTGCGGACATATAGGTGAGGTGGCCGACCATTCTCGCCAGTGCAACACCCCGTGCAGGCAGTGTGCTCTCTGCCAGGTAATTGCCCTCACACCAGTCCGGATCGGACAGGATCGCGTGGCGCGCAATTTCGTTAAAGGCAATATTTTGTGCGGTGAGACCCGGCGCCGCCGCCAGCGCAACACAGTTTTCAACCCAATCGGGAAAGTCGATTGCCCATTGCAGGGCCTGCATACCCCCCAGACTCCCGCCTATGACCGCCGCCCATCGTGAAATGCCGAGATATTCCGCCAGCCACTTCTGGCTGCGGACCCAATCCTTCACTTGAGGTTGCGGAAAGGCTCCACCCCAAGGCGCCCCCGTATCGGGGTTCTGCGTGTTGGGGCCTGATGAGCCGTCGCAACAGCCAAGGTTATTCGAGCAGACGACAAATAAACGTTCAGTATCAATGGGTTTGCCGGGGCCGACCGCGAGGTCCCACCAGCCGGGGCGACGGTCATCCTCCGAGTGGAAACCCGCTGCATGATGTGACCCAGACAATGCGTGACAAATGAGCACGGCGTTGTCCCCGGCGCTGTTCAGCTCGCCATAGGTCTCATAAACCAATTGGTGGCTGCTGAGTACTGCACCATTAATAAAAGTGAATGGTGTGTCGCATTTGGCGATCTGTGGCGACACCACGCCGACACTGTTTGAGGGGATCGTCTCGCCCATTTTCAGAGCCCGAAAACCAGGTTCGGCGGCAGGCCAGCGGCCACGGCAGCATGGCGGAGGCCTATTTGCACAATATTGATACCGATGAATACCAGAATGGGGGAGAAGTCGATCCCGCCCATATTCGGCAGCAGAGAACGAAAGGGCGCCATAATGGGCTCGGAGATCTGCCAAATCAGCTCGATAGCCGGGTGGCGGCTTCCGGGCGCTACCCAGCTGACAATGATCATGGCGATCAGCACGAAAAAGTAGAGATTGACCAACAGGGCGAAAACCCCGATCACGCCCCAGATCACCACAGTTGTAAAGCCGGGCAGCGCCCAGCGCTCACCCGCTACCAACGCAATTCCCACCAGAATCAGTGACTGCAAGATCACAGCGAGTACCAGCACGGCCCAGTCAATTCTGCCCTTGGCGGGCAAAGCGCCTCGCAGCGGCGCAAGCATAGGATTGGTCAGTCGCACGATCAGTTGTGACAGCGGGTTGTAAAAGTTCACCCGTGAGGCGTGAAGGACCCCGCGCAGTATCACGACAAACAACAGCAATGCCCCAAGATTGCGAATCAAATACAGCGAGATTTCTGCACTGGCACCCATTAGCCGAACTCCTCTCCCAGCGCTTTGGCGCGTGCGGCACATTGCCGCACTGCTTCGGCGACCACCGCATCAAATTGACTCGTCTGCAGCGACTGCAGCGCTTGTTCGGTGGTGCCACCGGGGCTGGTGACATTTTCACGCAGCGTGGCCACCGGCTCGGCGGACTGAGCAGCCAGGGACGCGGCGCCCAGAGCGGTTTGCACGGTTAGCGCCATCGAGACGTCCTCCTCAAGCCCCAATTCCATGCCGGCTCGGGCAATGGCCTCAATCAACGCAAAAAAGTAGGCCGGGCCACTACCCGATACAGCCGTCACGGCGTCAAGCAGGTCTTCGCTAGCCACCCAAACGGTCTTACCCGCTGCGTTAGTGACCTGTTCAGCAAGATCCCGGTGGGTGCTGCTCACTGAGTCGGCGGCATACAGCGCACTGGCGCCTAGGCCAATCATGGCCGGCGTATTGGGCATGCAGCGAATGATCGGGACGTCTTCGCCAGCATGAGTTTGCAGAGAGCTGATAGGAATACCCGCTGCGATAGACAATAGAGCGGTATTTGGACCCAACTGATCCCTGATCGCCGTCAGCGCCGATGGGATGATTTGTGGCTTGACGGCGGCCACTACAAGACTTGCACGCTCGAACAAGCCTTCAGGCGATGTGCCCAGATGGGTCAAGCCTAAAGCTCTCAAACCCGCCAGCGCTTCCTCGCTGGGATCACTGGCGTGTAAGCGACTCGGAGCAAACCCCTCTGCGATGAGCCCACTGATCATGGCGCTGGCCATATTGCCCGCGCCGAGAAAAGCGATAACAGGTGCCACTTCAGATGACATGGGATGGCGGGTGTCCGTCACAAACGAGCTTAATTATACCGCGCCCCAAAGATATCTGTGCCGATGCGCACCATGCTGGCGCCCTCGCCGACGGCGGCTTCCAGATCTCCCGACATGCCCATGGACAGGGTGTCGAGTTGGGGCAGGGAGTGAGCCAGGCCATCCATCAGAACTTTTAACTGCCGAAAGGGCTCCCGCTGAGTGGCCTGGTTAATGTCTGGCGCAGGGATCGTCATCAGCCCGCGAAGAGCCAGCCCAGGCAGCTCGTTGATCGCAGCCAAGAGCTCGGCGGCCGCATCGGGTTGCACGCCGGATTTGCTGTCCTCACTAGAGGTCTTCACCTGCACCAATACATTCAACGGGCCCTTATCTTCTGGCCGTTGCTCGCTCAGGCGGCGCGCGATTTTCAGCCGGTCGACACTGTGTACCCAGTCACTGACCTCAGCGATCACGGCGGTTTTATTGCTCTGGATGGGACCGATGAAATGCCAGCTCAGGGGTAGGTCGGCAAGAGCAGCTGCTTTCTCTGCCATCTCCTGGGCGTAATTTTCACCAAATGCGCACAATCCCAGCTTGTGAGCCTGTCGCACCAGTTCGGAGGGCTTGGTTTTGCTGACCGCGAGGAGAGACACACAGCCTGCAGGGCGGCCTGCCGCGTCTTCTGCAGCGCGAATTCGGCGGTCGACTTCTGATATATTGCGTTCGAGTTCAGTCGGCATCATGGTGGCATCATAAGGAAGTTGATTCCCCATGTGCTAGCCCGACAACCGCGGAGACTGTGACATGGATATCACTGAATTACTCGCTTTCAGCGTTCAGCAGGGCGCTTCAGACCTTCATCTCTCGGCGGGCCTGCCGCCAATGATACGCGTGGACGGTGATGTTAGGCGTGTCAATGTGCCCGCACAGGATCACGCTGAAGTTCAAGCCTTGGTCTACGACATTATGAATGACCGTCAGAGAAAGGATTTTGAAGAATTCCTAGAGACGGACTTTTCCTTCGAGGTACCCGGGGTGGCGCGCTTCCGCGTCAACGCCTTTAACCAGAATCGCGGCGCGGGGGCGGTTTTTCGGACGATTCCCTCGGAAGTGCTATCCATGGATACCCTCGGTATGGGGCAGGTATTCCGCGACATCTCCATGATTCCCAGAGGACTGGTGCTGGTGACGGGGCCCACTGGCTCGGGAAAGTCGACCACGCTCGCCGCGATGATCGATTTTATTAACGATAACCGGTATGACCACATCCTCACCATTGAGGACCCGATTGAATTTGTACACGAGAGCAAGCGATGCCTGGTGAATCAACGTGAAGTGCACCGCGATACTCTCGGCTTTTCGGAGGCGTTGCGCTCAGCGCTTCGCGAGGACCCCGATATTATTCTCGTGGGGGAGATGCGGGATCTTGAAACCATTCGTTTGGCGCTGACTGCGGCGGAAACAGGCCACTTGGTATTCGGCACCCTACACACGACATCTGCGGCCAAAACCATTGACCGCGTGATCGATGTCTTTCCCGCCGCCGAGAAAGCCATGGTGCGCTCGATGCTGTCTGAATCCCTTCAGGCCGTGATCTCACAGACCCTGCTCAAGAAGAAAAGTGGTGGGCGGGTGGCTGCCCACGAAATTATGCGCGGCACCTCGGCGATCCGAAATCTGATTCGCGAGGACAAAGTGGCGCAAATGTATTCCGCAATCCAGACAGGTCAGGCGATCGGTATGCAAACGATGGACCAGTGTCTGCAGAATCTGGTTGAAAAGCGCATCATCGCGGTCGAAGCGGCGCGCGAGAAAGCACGTCAGCCGGACAGCATTACCGCCTGATTCCTATTGCTCGTTGAGCCAAGAGGTAAGGATGATCGCCGCTGCCTCATCGTCGATGGGAGCTGTGGAGAAATCACCGTGGTGACCGGCAGACAGCGCGGCGGCTTTCGCCTCGCGACTGGTGAGCCGCTCGTCGACCAGCGTCACGGCGATCTGGTAGCGACCTTCTATCTGACGGGCGAACTTCATCACTCTTTGGCTGATGTCGCTCTCTGAGCCGTCCATATTGAGAGGATGACCGACGATCACTCGGCTGGGCTGCCATTCCTCGATCAGTTTGGTCATTGCTCTCCAGTCGGGCACTCCGTCTCGCGCGCCGATGATGGCTAGTGGACGCGCAGTTCGCGAGATCGTATTACCCACCGCCACACCCATATTGCGGAGACCGTAATCGAGCGCTATCACTGTTTCATGTTTGGTGGTCATCAGGCGTGCCCAGCCTCAGCACTTAGCAGGTCGATGTCGATACCGAGCTGGCGGCCTGCCGCCCCCAGACGGTCATCGACAGCGATCTCAAACAGCACGCTGAGGTCAGCCTGAACGGTCAACCAGCTGTTTTCCGTCATTTCAGCTTCCAGCTGACCCGGAGCCCAGCCCGCGTAACCTAGCGCCACAAGGTAATCTGATGGGCCTTTTCCTGCGGCGATAGCGCAGAGCACATCGCGCGAGCCCGTCAGACTGATTTCATCGTTAATCGATTGACTACCCTCCCAGTTTGGCTCGCCTCGATGGAGTACAAAGCCGTGATCAGTAGCCACTGGCCCACCGGCGAGAATAAAGGGGTCCAGACACTCTGGGGTCGCTTCGATATCCAGATGGGCGAGCATGTCAATCAGGCCTATTTCCAGGCACTGGTTAACGACGATGCCCATCGTCCCTTGGTCAGTATGGTCACAGATATAGGTGAGGGAGCGATTAAAAAAGCCGCTACCAATGACCGGTGTCGCGATCAAAAAATGGCCTCGGAGAGATGAAGCAGGCGGTGTGGATGTATCGGGTGAGGTGGGCATAGTGATGAGTTGTCAGCGTCGGAATTGCCAGGTGCGGACAATGGCCAGCTCGCTTGCTTCACGCGCCAGCGCGGCAGGAAAGGGGGGAAAGGGCGACAGCTTCTCGACGGTATCGATAGCGGCACGATCAAGTTCACGGACGCCCGAGCTGTCCAGCAGATCAATCTGTTGAAGCGTCCCATCGCTGCTCACTGAGACACGCAATCGCACATCACCATTGCCGTAGCGACGCGCCAGGCCTCGGTAATAGGCATTGCCAAATCGTTCAATATCGGCCTGCCATTGACGCAGATATTCAGCATCAAGCGCTGCGCGAGCAGCCACTGTTGGGCTCGAAGGAAACACCGCGGCTGTCGGCGAGGCCAGCTGCGCCTTGGCGCCGCTTTCAGAGGGCAGGCCGGTTACCGGTGTGGGATCGACAGGGGGGTTGGGTATCGCTTGCGCGGCATCCATTAGGCTGGTGCCCAGTTGATTGGCCGTCGCGTCGGCAAAGGCTGTCTGGGGTGCTTGGGCTGCGGGCGCCAGTAAAATAGTCACCGCACGATTGGCGACTTCCCGGGCAGAATCTCCTGCTGGAGAGAGCAGGAAGCCAAAAATCACGACTAGGTGGATCCCCAGTGACAGCAGGAAAGCGGGTGGCAGTCCGGCGCGAGGTGCCAGTATCACTGTGGGTGCAATGCGGCTCAGGAGACCGCCCCTGTCAGAGGCAGGCTGTCGAGCAGCTGGCCCGCAATGTCTAGCCCTGATTCCGCCTCTATTTCGCGAAGGCAGGTGGGGCTAGTGACGTTGATTTCTGTGAGGTAGTCGCCGATCACATCGAGGCCGACAAAGTAGAGACCACGCTCCCTAAGGGTAGGCCCAATCTGATCAGCGATCCATTGATCACGCTCTGTGAGTGCCTGCACTCTGCCGGCGCCGCCTGCTGCGAGATTCCCGCGACTTTCCCCTGCCAGAGGGACCCGCGCCAGACACCAGGGCACCGCCTCGCCGTCAATCATCAAAATACGCTTGTCGCCCTCTTTGATAGCCGGGAGGTATTGCTGCGCCATAATCGTTTGGCGGCCCGAGCGCGTGAGCGTTTCCAGAATCACGCTGATGTTGGGATCGTCTGGTTGCGCGCGGAAGATCGCACTGCCACCCATGCCATCCAGCGGCTTGAAGATGACATCACGGTGCTCGGAGTGAAACGCTCTCAGGCGTTCCATATTTCGGCTGACTAACAGCGGTGGGCAACACTGTGGAAATTCGGTGGCGAACAGTTTTTCGTTGCAATCTCTGAGGCTTTGGCAACGATTGACCACGAGAGTGCCTTGTTGCTCAGCCCGCTCGAGAAGATAGGTGGCGTAGATGTATTCCATATCAAAGGGCGGGTCCTTGCGCATCAAGACCACGTCAAGCTCTGTGAGCGATAATGTGGCTGCATCGCCAAGGTCATACCAGTGTTCGGGGTTGTGGTGAACCGTCAATGGCTGCACGGTGGCCATTGGCGCTTCACCCTCTAGAAATAGCCCGTCCGGTTCTATATGAAATAACGCCCAGCCACGATCCTGCGCCGCCCAGAGAAGCGCGAGAGTGGTATCTTTTTTGTAGTGAATCGATCCAATGGGGTCCATCACTACGCCGAGCTTGAGGCTCATGTTGGGGTCCTACCGGGGGCAAGTTGGATATCTTGCGATCCAGAGCAATTCCCCGCAAGCTCTCTCCGCCCGAAAAGCGGGGTATTTTGTGACCTTCTGAGAAACGGTATGGACCTATTTTTTATTCTTATCGCCTGCTTCAGCTTGCTGTGCGCAGTCACTGCGGTGCTGCAGGTTCGTCAAATCGGCTGGGCCGTCTGGCTGTGGTTCTTCTCAGGGTGGATCACCGGCGAACTGGCAGTCTGGCTCATCGGGCTGCAGATGGCTTTTGTCGCGCTCTGGGTGGTGTTGGTCGGCACCGATAGCTGGGGTTTCGCGCTGGGGCTGTCCTGCTTTTTGGCTGCCTGGGGGTTACTTGGGTGGGCGCTTAAGGATGGCTTCGATGCCGGTGCGGCGTTCCAACGCGCCCTGAGCACAGCGTTGGGCAGGGATTTTCTGAGTCACATTCCCGAGACAAGGCGGATCAAGCTGACACAACAGATTCATAGCCAAGAGTGGTTTTGGCCGTTTCGTTTTCGTCGCCCCGGCGTGCGCTATGTGCGCAATGTGAGTTATTCCACTGCGGGAAAGCGGGGGTTGCTGGACATATACACCCCGGTGACCCAGGGAGAGCGCCGACCGGTATTGCTGCATGTGCATGGCGGCGCCTGGATGATGGGTCACAAGTCCGATCAAGGACAGCCACTGCTGCACCGCATGGTTGAAATGGGCTGGGTTGGTGTGTCGATTAATTATCGGCTCGCGCCCCGGGACGCCTATCCCGCCCAAATCATCGACGTGAAAAAGGCCATTGCCTGGGTAAAGACCCACATAGAGGAATATGGCGGCGACCCGGACTTTATTGTTGTCACCGGTGGCTCGGCGGGAGGGCATCTCTCTCTGCTCGCAGGCCTGACCCCAGGATATGCCGACTGGCAGGCAGGTTTTGAAGGTGTGGATACCGCGGTGCAGGGTGTGCTGGCTATGTATCCGGTGGTGGATTTCACCAACCGGCACGGCATTCGCCAGCAAGCCCGAATGGATGGATTCATCAGCCGCAAGATTATCCAGCAGACCCCAGAGGCGGCACCACGTGTATTCGAGGACGGCTCACCGATCTCCTGGATCCACCGAGACGGCGTCGCCGCGGCTGCCCCCCCGTTTTGTATCGTTCAGGGCACCCACGACTCGCTGGTATGGGTTGAGGAAGTGCGCCGCTTCGTTGCCGAATTTGCACCGCAGACCAGCGTACCCTTGGTGTATGCAGAATTGCCGCGTGCGCAGCATGCGTTTGAGATTTTTCATTCGCCCCGTACCAGTCATTTTTTAAACGCCGCATCGACATGGCTGGAATGGGTGCGTGCGCAGCATGCCGAGAAAACCCCTGTTTCTGAGAACAAATGCGAGCCGAGGTTCGCGGAGGATCAGAGGTAGAGCCAATCTGATTGACGCCTAGATACGGCACCCCACGGCAAAATTCTCCGGTGACACGATGTGGTCGCAACTTCTCGAGGACAACGCCAAAGAGCTGTTTGACCTTTCGCGGGCGATTTCAGCCCAGCATCTCCCCCCACTTTACGCTCAGGGCCGACAGCGCCACGACGGGGGCCGTCTCGGTACGCATCACTCTCGGACCCAGCCGCAACACCTCAAAGCCGCTCTCGCAGGCGAGCGCCACTTCCTGATCAGTCAATCCCCCTTCGGGCCCAATCAGCAGCGCAGCATGGTCTGGCGCCCCCCCATCACCCACTGATCTGGTCGAGTCAGTATCGACACAATGCAGCACCCACTTTTGCTCAGCGCCGACATCCTGAACCCAGTGCTGCAACGTTTGTGGCGATGAAACGGCAGGTATTCTGATCCGCCCGCATTGCTCGCACGCGCTGATCGCAATCTGCTGCCAGTGCGCGATGCGCTTTTCGATCCGGTCCGGGGGAATGCTGAAGTCGACGCGTTCGCTATAGAGCGGTGCGATGGCACCCACACCCAGCTCGGTTGCTTTCTGAATCGCCCAATCAAAACGGTCGCCTTTGCTCAGACACAAGCCCAGCGTGGTGTGAACCAGTGACTCCGTTTGAGGGGAGGAAGCCGCGCCGATATCCACGGTGACCTCGCGTTTGCTGACGGCGACTACCGTGGCAGCGAATTCCTGCCCATTACCATTGAACAGCGTAATGTGCTCTCCGGCCCGCGCTCTGAGAACGCGGCCCAGATGCTGCGCCACACTACCCTCCAGGACAACTTGCGCACCCGGAGTCAGGGGTTGGTCAGTAAATAGTCGGGGGTTGTGCACCGTCACACCTCCAGATGAGGCGTCAGTGTACGCTCATTCACCTGGGGATTATGAGG
>JBELDB010000007.1:0-38856 GCA_042094525.1 Congregibacter sp.
TCGGTGCGGCAGACTTGAGCACCGTGCGCGCGGCAGAGCGGGATGGTCAGCCCGCAGTGCTGTTAGATGTGCCTGACGCCGCGATGCGTGCGATGGCCCCGAGAGTTGGCCACTGGATAGCCGTGGGTAACGAGGGCAGTGGGCGCGTCATCGCCGCGGGTGAAAGTGACGCCGCGCAGGCACTCATGGGGCAGCGTGTCGGCATGTTTGGCGGCGAGATGTATGCCGGACATCGCTGTCTGCCGGCATCCCAATGTATGGCGTTCCCCGAACGAATCTCCGCGGAGCAGGCGGCTTCTTCCTTCGTCAACCCGATGACAGCTTTGGGCTTCATGGAAACGCGCTTGATGGAAGGGCAGCGCGCGATAGTGCACACCGCCGCGGCATCTAATCTTGGGCAGATGCTGGTGCGGTTGTGCCAAGCCGACGAAGTGCCGCTGGTGAACATTGTGCGCTCAGACGAGCAGGTCGAGCTACTGCGGTCCATAGGTGTGGAGTGGGCTTTGAATAGTCAGTCTGAATCCTTTATGAAGGATTTGATCTCAGCGTTGGTGGCTACCGGCGCCACTTTGGCTTTTGACGCGATCGGCGGAGGGAGGGGCGTTAATCGCATTCTGACGGCCATGGAGATTGCGGCGGCGCAGACGGGGCCCTGGTCGAGATATGGTTCTGAGGAGCCCAAGCAGGCCTATATTTACGGCCAGTTAGATCTGACTGCGACTGAGCTGACGCGAGGCTACGGATGGGTCTGGTCTGTTAGTGGGTGGCTGCTGACACCGTTCATGAAGCGGGCGGGGGCGGATGTAGTATCGCGCATGCAGAAGCGTGTGCTCGATGAGATTGATACGACTTTCGTGAGCCACTATTCCTCGCGGATCAGTCTGCCAGAGGCGATCACCGTGGATGCCGTAAAGGACTACGGAGCACGCAAGACAGGACAAAAAACGCTGCTGAAAGTGGCCGAGTCATCCCCCTGATAGCTTCACCTGATAGCCCATCTTTTCCAGCTGTGACTGACAGGTGGTGCGCTGGTCGCCCTGAATCTCAAGGGTGTCTCCTTTGACCGCTCCGCCCACACCACAGCGTTGCTTGAGCTGTTTGCAGATTGTCTTGAGGGCGTCGGGGTGCTCGGGGATGCCTGCGATGACGGTGACGGCCTTGCCACCTCGCCCTTTGGTCTCCCTTTTGATGCGCACTACGCCATCTCCTACTGCGCGAGGCCTGGCATCGCCACAGACACATTTGACCACCTGACGCTGGCATTGAGGACACAGTCTGCCGCCGTCTGTGCTGTACACGGGTTGAGTGTCGCGACGTCGGGTCAAACGGCTCTCCTTGGCAACGTCTATTTAAAGGCAGTGGGCGCTCCTTAAAGGGATGCGCTCGTTTTATACTAGCACCCATAGATAGCTCGCTTGAGAGGTGGGTCGATGGGTGACATTGCAGCGGTCGAGGCGCAGGTCGCGTTTGTTGAGGACGCAGTGCGCGCGCTGGATGATGCGCTGGCCGCCCAGCAGCAGCACATACTGCGTTTGGAGCGGCAGATTGAGCGGCTTCAGCAGCAACTTAAGGATCAGGGTGCCCGCATTGATACCGTGGCCTCGGAGTCCGGTGAGCCACCCCCTCCACATTACTGAGCTAACACTGAATATTGTGAGAAAGTTTCTATGAATTGGCGTGTAACCGTTCTGATTTTAATTGCTTTATTGGGTGGTATGGCGGTGCTATTCGCGATCGTGACCCGTCCCATCGCTGCGCCACATCACGAGATCTACGTCAACGGCACGGTCCTGACCATGGACAGCGATAACCGCATCGCTGAGGCCGTGAGTGTGCGAGACGGTGTGATAGAAGCGGTAGGGGGTTCGGAGGCCATGCTGGGCAAGGCCACTGATGACACGCAGGTGGTTGATTTGCGGGGCAGGATCCTCATGCCAGGTTTTGTTGACGCCCACGGGCATTTCCCCGGTTCCGGGCAGACCGTCTTTTCAGTCGACCTCAACAGTCCACCTATTGGCGACGTCACCGATATCGAACAGCTGTTGGCGCGGCTGAGTGATTTTGCAATGCAACGAGCAGGCGGGTGGGTTGTCGGTCATGGTTATGACGACACCCTGTTGCGGGAAAGGCGCCACCCTACCCGAGATGATCTGGATCGGGTCAGCCGAGATCGGCCCGTTGCGGTGGTGCACGTGTCGGGCCATCTCGCCGTGGTTAATACTGCCGCTCTGGAGATATTAGGAATAGATGAATCGACGCCTGATCCTGAGGGTGGTGTGATCGTGCGTGACCCCGCCTCCGCAGACGGACGGCGGCCGAATGGTGTCCTGGAAGAGACTGCCGCGCGGGCAGTCTGGGACCATACGCTTGATCTAGGCGTCATGGATGGACTGCGGATGACGACCCAGGCGGCGAAAGAATATCTGGCGGTTGGGGTGACGACTGCGTCAGCAGGCGGTATGCCTTCAGCTGTGGCCAAGTTGCTGGGATTTTTGAGCGGCCTGAATCAGTTCTCTCAGCGCGTTGCCCTGTTTCCGCTGTTTGAGGAAGTGGGCGAGAGTCTGCTCAGCGGGGAGCGATCGCTCGCCGATTTCTCCCGAGCAAGAGTAGCGGTGCCGCGGGTGAAGATCATCGCTGATGGCAGTATTCAAGGGTATACCGGTTACCTTAGCGAGCCTTATTACGTCCCATTCAAGGGTGACGCCAGCTACCGGGGTTACCCTTCGGTGCTGCGTGACGAATTGTTCCGTCAGGTCGAAGCGCTATATGAGCGGCGGATTCCGGTTGCTATCCATTGCAATGGCGATGCCTCGATAGACGACGGTCTTGATGCGATCGAGGCGGCGATGGCCGCCCATCCTTGGCCAGAGGCGCGGCCGTTGATTATTCACGCGCAAATGACGCGCAAGGATCAAATCGATCGAATGGCTGAGCTTGGGGTGACGCCCAGCTTTTTTTCCGCTCACACTTACTATTGGGGTGACCGGCACGCCGCCATCTTCATGGGCCCGGAGCGGGCCGCCAACATGAGTCCCGCGCGTTGGGCGCTGGATGCGGGGGTTCGCTTCAGCTCCCATCTGGACACACCGGTGACCCCGATGCTGCCGTTGCAGGCGGTGTGGAGTCAGGTGGAGAGGGAGAGCACTGGAGGCGTCGTGATTGGGCCAGCGCAGCGCATTGGGCGCATGCCGGCACTGCGGGCCGTGACTATTGACGCGGCCTGGCAAGTTTTTATGGATGATGAGATTGGTTCCATTGAGCCCGGTAAGCGCGCGGACCTCGTGGTGCTCTCAGAGAACCCGCTGACGGCTGAGGATATTCGGGGCATCAAAGTCGATCGCACCGTGATAGACGGCGCCACCGTTTACGCGCGCCTATAGTGGCTCAGGGGCTTTCGAACCCGAACTTTGCCCTGTCGACCCGAACGAAGATGGCCTCTGCCGTCGCGGTGGTGGTATCTCCACAGCGCATGGCTGCCTTTACCTCGGTGCGTTTGTCATCGATCTCCCTTGCCTCAGCGCTGACCTGTATCACTTGATTCAGCGGTGTGGGTTTCAGGTATCTGACCGACAGGCCTCCTGTCATTCCCGGGTAGCCTGTTCGCACATGAGTCATGCCCATGAGGTGATCGAGGACGCCGGCTACCCAGCCGCCATGCACATGCCCGGGTGGGCCCTCAAAGGCTTGGCCGAACGTCACGGTACCGGTGATGCGGTTGGGCTCCTCCTGCCAAACCAAGTCTGGCGAGCAGGGGTGGCTTCTACCTGCCATCGCGACTAATTCGCCCATGACATTATCGATGGTGCCTCGCTCGCCCCGTTTCGCCATATCGACTAGGCCGTCGACTTGTTCGGCTCGGCTCAGTTCGGCCGTGAGGTCTTCAATTTTCTTTGTGAGTGCCTCGGCTAATTCTGGATTGATGTCGGTGCTGACCAGCTTTTCGTTAAGTGCTCTTGTCGCAGCAGCGAGGCGGTGCCGGGCATGCCAATAGCTTGCCTCCTGGGAACCGAGGTCATAGGGGCTCTTTGCGGTAGCCATGTCAGATGAGTTCCTGCTCCTGCAGCGTGGCCCGCCATGCCCGGATATCGCCGATCAGTTCTTCGGGTTGCTCCAAGGATGCGAAGTGGCCACCTGCCTCATGTTGATCGTTAAACGTCACCAGTTGTTGGTACCGCGTTTGAGCCAGGCGCTCGGTGCACACAAACAGCTCCTTGGGAAATAACGATAGACCGATCGGTAAGGCGATAGGGCGATAGTCCCCTTGAGTAAAACTCTCCCAGTAGAGCCTTGCACTGCTACCCCCGGTATTAGTCATCCAGTAATGGGTAGCAATATCAAGTAGGACATCTCTGTGGATGGCATTTTCCGGATGGCGAGTGCCATCGCGTACACAGTCTGTCCAAGTCGCGTATTTTTCGACGATCCAAGCCATTTGTCCCACGGGCGAGTCCGCCAGGCTATAGGCAAGCGTTTGCGGGCGGGTACTCTGCTGTTTGGAGTATCCAGCCTCATGCTCCTGATAGTGCATTGCGGCGGCAAGCGTGGGTTGTTCGGCGGGGTCGGTACCGCTCATAGTGTGCTCATCGGGCATGATTATTGGCAGGTTTACGTGACCGGCGAGGCAGTGGGTTTCTGGGTGCAACAGCACGGCGTGGGTCACTAAGGAGCCCCAGTCGCCGCCTTGGGCCACATAGCGTTCGTAGCCCAGTCGGAGCATCAGTTGATCCCACATAGCGCCAATGCGCTCCACTCCGACTCCTGGAGATGTAGGTTGATCGGAGAATCCAAATCCAGGCAGGCTGGGAATGACCAAATGGAAGGCATCTGTTGCATCACCTCCGTGCTGTGTTGGGTCCGTGAGTGGGCCGATGATGTCGAGAAATTCCAGTACCGATCCGGGCCAGCCATGGGTGATGAGAAGCGGCTGCGCCTGCGAATGGGGGCTCCTGATGTGGAGGAGATGGATCTTAATACCGTCAATTTCAGTGATGAAGTTGTCGTACTGATTGAGCAATGTGGGCACGCGTTGCCAGTTGTACTCCTCGCGCCAGTAGCGGACCAGCTCCTGGCAATAACTGAGCGGCACCCCCTGCTGCCAATCCTCTACGGTTTCGGCATCGGGGAAGCGGGTCTGTGTCAGCCGCCGAACGACATCGTCTATCGCGGCTTCTTCGAAGTGAGGCTCAAAGTGTTCGATGGCACTGCTCATGATGTGTTCCACGCGGAGATCGCCTGAGACACTAACGGCTCACATGGGCGCGCTCAAGCCTTATTGACCAGTTTCAATGCACTGACTGTTTCGTTCAGCCAACCTAGCAGTCGACCCCGTTCTTCAGGTTTTTCTTTTGTGCGTGCTCGCAGGTGGGTTGTCCGAGGCTCGCGATCCAGGAAGAGTTTGCCGCTCACCTGATCTGCCTCGCTAGCCCGGGCCAGCCAGGTGATAGTGTCGGCGCCTTCGGCCGGCGAGCGAAGCACGCGTTTGGTGATGCGACGGAACCCGGGGAGCGAGGTCTGTACGCCCGGCGTGTCGGCCCAGCCCGGGTGCATGCTGTTGATGGCGATGTTGTGCCTTGCCCATGAGTCGGCCCACAGTTCAGTCAGAACGGTGAGCGCTCGTTTAGCGCGGGCATAGGCCACGCTGCCGTTGTAATTGTCAGCCGTCATAATCAAGTCATCGCACCGCAGTTTCTGGGTGTACATGCCACCGGAGACGACGTTGATGATTCGAGCCGGTTGAGCGTGATCCTGGAGCAGCGGTAGAAGGGATTCGGTTAACTTCCAGGGCGATAGCAGCAAAAGGGCAATGCTGCGTTCAATGCCTTCTGTTGTCTCGGCGAAGTCGTTGAATAGCGCCCCGGCGTTGTTGATCAACACGTCGATCGGCTTGCCCCGGGCAAGCAATCGTTCAGAGAGTGCCGAAACCTCGCCCAGCAAGCTCAAATCCGCAAGCTCCACGTGATCCGCCTGCCTGCCCGTCTCAGCTTTGAGCGCTTGTTGCATGCTCTCGACTTTAGTGGCGTCGCGAATGACAACGGTTAGTGTGGCGCCGGCTTCCAGCAATGAGACTGCGGTGGCAAATCCCAGGCCCGCATTGGCGCCGGTCAGCACAACCTGTTTGCCGGTCATGTCGGCACTCATGGGTAGCCAGATTTTCCGCCCTCTGCGGTACCCATAGCGAGTGAAGCAAGCGAGCGCAGTCGCTAATTTGCTGTCTTTTCTCCGAGTGTTCGTTGAGATCTGGGGTGAGGGGTTTTCGTCCCGTAGAGCTTGGCTGAGACCTTTCAAGCTCGCTCGGCCCATCTTTCTGAAACCCGGTTCGGCGCGCTTAGCCATACGCTGTAACCCGGTCCGAAACGTGAACTCCGCGACATACTGGATGCGAGTGAGGTTCTCGCCGAGGGATTCAAACGTGATGACGTCTTTGACCGTGAACCAACGCCCGCGCCCTTCGAGGACGAGACACTGCCAAGGTGTATGTTCAACGACTTCGTAGCATAGCTGAAGATGCCCGCGGCCTGCTCTGCAGCGCACAGAGAAGCGGGTACCCTTGTCGATAGGGCCTGGACTCAGCTTTTTCGCCTCGACCGCGGTGGCGTCCCACTCCACGGTGGTTCTGAAATCAGCGACATAACGAAAGCAGCTTTCTAACGGTCGCGGTACCTCGATTGTTTCTGTGAGGATAATCATATGCGCCTACGCGGCAAGAAGGTGCTTACAGTACGCCGGTGGAGGATGCCCAGTTCACGTTAGTTCGCCCGCGTTCGACCGGGCCCGCAATCATCGTGCGCGGGCTACTCCTCCACCCAAACGACTCTCAGGGGCTCGCCAAAGTCGTCGTATACGACTTGTCGTCGTTTCTTCGGAGTGCGTCGTCGTACCACCTTGGTTCTAGCGCGCTTTGCCGCCCGTCGCGCGTCCAGCGCGGCAACCACGTCAGTAAGGGGTGTGCGTTCGCTGCGGCGGGTCTCAAACAGGGGCGCTGGGGGAGGCGCTCGATCGCGATCGTAGGCGCTCTCACCAGTCTGAAGCTCTTGCACCTTACCCCCGGATGACAGAAATGCGTCAGTCTGGCGTTGCAGACGCGCCCGCAAGTCGGTTTTGGAAGGGGGTTTCTTCATGTAGACATCTCCGGTGGGCGCATTATAAGGAGGGACGCAAGACCCATAAAGCGCTGGGCTGACCGAGGTGGCTTGTTTCTGGTTTAATGCCCCCCGATTACGGGCCTGAGGTGCCGAAAGTTCATGCGACGATCATTTGAGATGCGCAACTTGAAGCAGGATCAGTGGGGCGATTGATGCGACCACTTCGTTCGGTGCTGGTATTTCTGTGGATGGCGGTCACGGTCATCCCCGCAGCATCTGTCATTATCCTTACTGCGCCTTTCATCGGACCGGATGCGAGGTGGTGGTATCTGGCAAGACCTTGGCTGAGAGGTGCGGTCGAAGCGGTGCGCTTCGTCGGCGGTATTCGCTACACAGTGACTGGCGAGGAGGCGTTGCCCTCTGCTGAAGATAATCAACGTATCATTCTCTGTCCGAAACACCAGTCCACCTGGGAGACATTCTTCTTTGCCAGCCGGATGCCGCACCCGCTGGCTTACGTGTTCAAGCGTGAGCTTCTTTACATACCGTTCTTTGGGTGGGCGATGGCTTGCCTCAATATGATTCATATTGATCGCAGCGCCCGGGGTGATGCCTGGAACAAGGTCGCCTCGCTCGGAGAGACGCTGATGGATCGAGGGAAGTGGGTGATCATGTTTCCGGAGGGCACCCGGTCGGAGCGAGGAGAACAGGGCGTCTACAAAACGGGCGCCGCCAGACTGGCGATTGCGACTGGGGCTAGTATTGTGCCAATCGCTGTCGCATCAGCGCGGTGTTGGCCGCGAAAGAGTTTTACCTTTATCCCCGGCACTGCGGCTGTCTCCTTCGGCCCCCCCATAGCGCCGTCTCCTGGTGAAAGCGCGGCGGAGCTGATGGAAAAGGTTTCCCATTGGATCGAAGAAGAAATGCGTCGAATCGACCCCGACGCCTACCCTGAGGCTGAAAGGCCGCAAGACCCGCATCAGTTGGAGGCCGCGCTGAGTGAGGCGCTGGAGGCGCAAGCGGCAGCGGCTCGAGCGGCGCAAGGTGGGATGTCGCAAGAGGACTAAGGTCCTCGGTGGACTCCTTGAAGAGTGACCCGGATGTGGCGTTAACTCCGGTATGCAGGCTTTTAGCAAAGAGGGATGGGGGGAGTGATGGGCTTCTACAACGATAAGATTGTGCCGCGCCTAGTGACATGTGCCTGCGGTACCAAGCCAATTTTGAAGCAGCGTGAGAAAGTCGTGCCGCTGGCTGCGGGTCGGGTATTGGAGATCGGGGTCGGGGCGGGTCACAACCTACCTTATTACGACGCCACACGTGTCGACTCAATTTTAGGCATTGATCCGTGCGCGACGAGTTGGACTCTGGCCCAAAGCAGGGCGGATCAGCTCGGTGTGCCACTTGAGTTCTTGGAGGGGTCAGCGGAAGACATGCCCTTGCCAGACGAGGCTTTTGATACGGTTCTGATGACCTTCAGCTTGTGCACCATCCCTGATGGACAGGCGGCCTTGTCTGAAATCCGCAGAGTGTTGAGGCCCGGTGGTCAGCTGGTATTTTGCGAGCATGGAGAGGCCCCGGATGATTCAGTGGCTCGGTGGCAGGCGCGCGTTAATCCGCTTTGGTCACGTTTACTTGGCGGTTGCAATCTGAATCGTCCGATAGTGAATTGGATTTCGTCGGCAGGGTTCTCGATTGATTCACTTGACCAAATGTATCTACCGGGTACGCCACGAATAGCGGGATTTAATGTGTGGGGTTGTGCTCAGTGCGGGTGATTCTGGCTAGGGTGGGAAACATTCGCTTGTGTACTGGTTGAGCATTGCGCGCCGTGGGTTTGCGCGACCTTCAGAAGCATGAGGTATTCATCGGTGAGTCTCAGGCGCGCTCGACGCTGCGCTATGGTTAATTGGATATCGCTGACGTCGCCGCAGATCTGTCTGGCGCTCTTTCTGGTCGCTTGTGCCAGTGACCCGCTGCCTATGTCGAACTCAGATAGCCCCGTCCCAGATATGTCGGGACATTGGGAGATCGACTACGCGCGGAGTGACAGTGTGCAGACTCAGGTCAACGCGTCATTTCGTGAGGTGCAACGTGAACTGAGGCGGCGTAGCGAGGCGGCAGAGCGGGGTGCCAGCTATCAGGGAGTGCCTCTAGGCGACCTCAATAAGCTGGTTGCGGTGGCGAAAATGGCCGAGCTGGTCACTGAGCCCGAATTGCTGGAGGTGCATCAGGATTCTCAGCGGGTTCGGATAGAGCGAGAGAACAGCTTTGCGCTGACTTGTGACCTCCAAAAATTGCGGTCGGCACCCAGTCAGCTGGGCGCAGAAACATGTTGGTGGGATGGTCAGCAGCTCCACTTTCACGTGTTGCTGCCAGATGGTCTGCTGATCAAACACCGGTTTGTTCGCTCGGCGGACGGGCTGTCCCTCTCGCAGCGCACTGCACTGATTGCGCCCGGTGTCGCGCGAGATATGGAAGTGGCGCGCATTTTTTCACGCTATGACCCAGCAGCACGAGGTTATCGATGTATCGAAACGCTGAGCCGCGGGCGAGTCTGTACCACCGAGGAGGATCTGTCCGGCGAGGGTGCATTCTAAGGTGACCCGTTTACTGCTTATTATTGCTTTTTGCTGTTCGGCTGGCTGTGCGCCCGCTACGGTCTCGCCTCAAAAAACGGTAGCTGATGTTCAGCCCGCCTGGGACTCGGTTGAGCCTCTGCAGATTGCTCGTGTGCCTGTCCCGCCCGCCCTGGACATTGCTGTGGAACTCTTTGACCCCGGTGTCCCGCAAGAAGATAACTCTCCGATCGCGGCAGTCAGGCGGCTCGAAAGCCAGCTGTTGGCGGGTGAGTTGAGAGACACGCTCATGCGCAGCAATCAGTGGGGTGTTATCCGGATGGTGCCCGAGGTCTCCGCGCTCGTTCCGGTATCGATTCGTACACAAATCCTGCATTCGGATGGCAGAGATCTGATGCTGCATGTGCGGGCTGAGGATGCGCTGGGCAGCCTCTGGTTCGATCAAGCATTTGCGTTTCGTCAGGATTTACAGGACAGAGCTGGCTTCGCGGGCATTTTCAATGGTGTGAGCAATCGGTTGTTGGCAATCTGGAGTGATATGAGCCCGGACGGCCGACGCAACTTGATTGAGGCAGCCGCTGTGGCGTACGCCGAGACCCTGGCGCCGGCGGCGTTCTCGGGAATGATTGAACGGTCAGAGAGTGGTTGGCGGTTGGTGCGTTTGCCGGCGGCCGATGATCCCATGCTTGGGCGAGTCGAGCGTATTCGTAACCAGGAGTATCTTTTCTGCGACACCATCGACGAGCAGTACGTCGACTTGGCAAGTCGGGTTGGACCCACCTACGCTCTTTGGCGAGAGGCCACGCTTGAACAATCTGAATGGCTGGAGCGTTATGAGCGAAGGGCCGCAAATCGTGAAGAGAACGAGGGTGACAGCGAATTCTCTCGTATGCAGGCCGAGTACGCCGCCTATCGTTCATTTCGTATGCAGGAGCAGGCCCTGTTCGAACTAGCTGAAGCCTTTGACGGAGAGAGTCAGCCCACGGTGATGCAGACACAAGATCAGGTCGTTCGTCTCGAGGGGACCCTAGAATCCCAGTACGACACATGGCGCCGTTTGCTGCGTGATATTTATCTCATTGAGCGTGGGGTAGCGACGCCGTGACCCATCGGTTTTTGGCTACCTGTCCCGCTGGCGTCGGCGTCTATTTAGCTCAAGAGCTGCGCCAACTGGGCGCCGAGTCGATTGTTGAGAGGCCGATAGGAGTTGCCTTCGAGGGAGCTTTGGGGCTCGCCTATCGAGCCTGTTTATGGAGCCGGATGGCGAACCGGATTGTGCTTGAGCTGGGAGCTTGGCCTGCGCAGTCTGCGGACGACCTCTATGAAGTAGCAAGCTCCATACGCTGGACTGAGCACGTATCGACGAGCGGTTCGCTGATGGTCGATTTCTCGGGGCGAAGTGCAGACATTCGTAATGCACAGTTCGGCGCCCGACGCATTAAAGATGCGATCGTTGATCAGTTCCGCGAGGCGGGTCTGAACCGCCCAATGGTTGATGTGAAAGAGCCGGACTTGCGAATCGTTGCGCGACTTCAAAAAGGCTCGATCTCGATCGGTTTGGACCTCAGCGGGGAAAGCCTGCACCGCCGTGGCTACCGATTGAGTGGGGGGCTGGCGCCGCTGAAGGAAAACATCGCGGCGGCGGCGCTTTGGGCGGCTGGATGGCCTGAGCGGAGTCAGAACGGTGGTGCGTTGCTTGATCCAATGTGTGGTTCTTCGACGCTGTTGCTTGAAGGCGCGATGATGGCACTGGATCGAGCACCGGGGCTCCTAAGAACCACTTTTGGCTTCCATGGCTGGATGGGGCATGACGAGCAGCAGTGGCACGTCATTCGGGCTGAGGCAGAGGCGCGCGCCCGTGCAGCCGGCACAGCGGACATCGAGATCAGAGGGTATGACGGTGATATTCAGGCAGTCCGTCGATCTCAGGAAAATATTGCTCGGCTCGGCTTAGAGGAAATGGTTCGCATACGATGCAAGGGACTCGAAGCGGTGGTTAAGCCGACGCACCGAGCGTTTGATGGTGGTCTGGTGGTGGTCAATCCGCCTTGGGGGGAGCGAATGGGGGACTCTGATGCCTTGCCTCACCTCTACAATGCCCTCGGGGGGCTTCTGAGTAGTGAGTTCAATAACTGGTCCGCAGCGGTGCTCACCTCTGACATCAGTCTGGGCAAGGCAATGGGCCTTAAAGCCGCCAAGCGGCACCGGTTTCACAACGGGCGTTTAGAACTGCACTGCCTGCAGTTCGAGCTCTCAGATGACAACCGATTCAAGCCGCTGGCTGACGCGACGACAACTCCGCTGGTATCCGACGTGACCCAGCCTCTCTCTGATGAAGCAGAAGTGGTGGCTAATCGACTCAGGAAGAACCTGCGCAAGCTTAAACCGTGGTTAAAGCGCGAGGGTGTGTCCTGTTATCGGATTTATGATGCCGATATCCCCGAATACTCCGCCGCGATAGATGTCTATGAGGGCCGACTTCACATTGCAGAGTATGCTGCGCCCAAAGAAGTGCCAGAAAGCAAAGCGCAGCGTCGGTTGGCCACATTGGTGGAGGCTGCACAGCAGGTCTTTTCGGTAGCGTCAGACAGCGACTTTGCCGTCAAGAAGCGGCTTCGGCAGAGGGGCGCTGACCAATATCGGCGCTTGGCCGAGAAGCGGGACCGGCTGGTGGTGCAAGAAGGCGCCGTTAAGGTCTTGGTAAATTTGCACGACTATCTCGATACCGGCTTGTTCCTGGATCATAGACCCCTGCGGTTCTGGCTTGGCAAAGAAGCCAAAGACAAGCACTTTCTCAATCTATTTAGCTACACCGGCGTGGCAACGCTGCATGCTGCTTTGGGTGGGGCGACGACCAGCACCAGCGTCGACAGCTCCGCGACGTATCTCGACTGGTTTCAAGCCAATTTGGCGCTCAACGGCCTGTCTGATCGTCAGCACCGGGGTGTCAGGGCAGACGTCCGCGCATGGTTGGAGCAAGATACGCGCCTTTACGATGTCATCATGGTAGACCCGCCGTCTTTCTCGAATTCCAAGGGCGCGCCGGATTTTGATGTGCAAAGGGATCACCTGCCTCTGCTGCAACTGGCCATGGCGCGCTTGAGCCCGGAAGGTGTGCTGTATTTCTCGACCAACTACCGCCGATTCGAGTTGGATGCCGCGCTCGTCGATACTTGGCAAGTGACAGACGTCTCACAGGAATCTATTCCCGTGGACTTTGCCCGCAATCAGCGAATACATCGCTGCTGGCGGCTCAGGCACGCATAACGAAATCCCATCACTGGAGATGGTGGGGGTCGGCGTGAGTGAGATCCATGACGGCCATCCTCATATCAGGCGCAAATCCTGTCTCTGCTTAGCTTCGATGCTATACTCCGCGCCTTTTTTGGAGCCCGAGCGCGTGGCAGGATCGCGTGTCCTGTTCGGTGCTTCGGTGACCCATTTAGCAGCGAGAGTTCGGTGTCATGGAAAAAACCCTCTACGACAAACTATGGGATGCCCATCTGGTTGAGCAGCGCGAAGACGGTACCGCGTTGATTTACATCGACCGCCATCTGTTACACGAGGTGACCTCGCCCCAAGCATTTGAGGGGCTCGCTCTGGCGGAACGTGGTTTGTGGCGAAAAAACGCCAATTTGGCGGTCCCGGATCACAACGTCTCTACAGTGAAGAGCGAGAGAGATGCTGGCTTGGCAGCGCTGCCTGATGCGGTATCACGCTTGCAGTTGCAAACGCTTGATGACAATTGCGAGGCCTTTGATGTGGTCGAAATACCGCTCAACGACGCGCGTCAGGGGATCGTCCATGTCATGGGGCCCGAGCAGGGCGCGGTGTTGCCGGGCATGACTGTTGTATGTGGTGACTCCCACACTTCTACGCACGGTGCAGCTGGCGCCTTGGCCCAGGGTATTGGCACTTCCGAGGTTGAGCACGTGTTGGCGACCCAGTGTCTGATCCAGAACAAAATGAAGAACTTTCGCGTCGAGGTGACGGGTCAGTTGGTTGCGGGTGTGACCGCAAAGGATATTGCGCTGGCGGTCATAGGGCAGATTGGCACTGCGGGCGGCACGGGTTTCGCGATTGAGTTCTGTGGCGCGGCGATTCGGTCTCTCAGCATGGAGGGCCGCATGACGCTGTGTAACATGGCGATAGAGGCCGGAGCCCGCTGTGGTTTGGTGGCTGTCGATGATGTGACGCTGGATTATTTTCGTGACAAACCGTTGGCGCCCAAAGACGCTGGTTGGGATGCCGCCGAGGCCTGGTGGAGAACGCTTCATAGTGACGATGGCGCCGCTTTTGATCGGAGCATCGTGATCGATGGCGCTGCTATCGAGCCTCATGTTACCTGGGGAACCTCCCCGGAGATGGTGGCCTCAGTCAATGGCCGCGTGCCTTCCATGGCCGACATGCCAGATGAGACCGCTCGGATCGGGTTGTCCAGAGCGCTCGACTACATGGGCCTGACAGAAGGTATGGCGATCTCGGATATTCAACCCGATGCCATTTTTATTGGTTCCTGCACTAACTCACGCATAGAAGACCTCAGGGCTGCAGCGCAGGTGCTTGAGGGGCGTCAGGTAGCGCCCTCTATTCGAAAAGCGTTGGTGGTGCCGGGGTCCGGGCTGGTCAAGGCTCAAGCGGAAGCGGAGGGGCTTGATCGCATTTTTATCGATGCGGGAATGGAGTGGCGTGAACCGGGCTGCTCTATGTGTCTGGCGATGAATGCCGATCGCTTGCTCCCCGGCGAGCGATGCGCGAGCACCTCTAATCGTAACTTCGAGGGGCGCCAGGGAAGCGGTGGCAGGACCCACCTGGTCAGCCCGGCCATGGCAGCAGCAGCAGCGGTGGCGGGGCGGTTTGTATCGGTGGTGGAAGCCACCCAGAACGGGGGCAGTGGAGCATGAAGCCGTTTACCACCCACCAGGGCCTTGTCGCACCGATGGATCGAGCAAATGTCGACACTGATTTGATTATTCCAAAGCAGTTTTTGAAGTCGATCAAGCGTTCTGGTTTTGGGCCTAACCTCTTCGACGAGTTGCGATACCTCGATGAGGGTGTGCCGGATGCGGATAACAGCCAGAGGCCACTCAACCCCGAATTCCCGCTGAACATGCCGCGGTACCGCGGAGCTTCGATTCTCCTCGCCCGCGAAAACTTTGGTTGCGGATCGAGTCGTGAGCATGCGGCGTGGGCGATGGACGACTTCGGTTTTCGGGCTGTGATTGCACCGAGTTTTGCCGATATTTTTCGATCCAACGCACTGAAAAATGGCATCTTGCCCGTGGCCTTGTCCCAGGTTCAGGTGAATGCGCTATTTGAAGCGCTTCATGCTGAGGTCGGGTACAGCCTGACCGTTGACCTTGAGACCTGCACGGTTGCGTTGCCCAACGGCGAGACATGGGCTTTCGAGGTCGATGCGTTTCGACGGGACTGTCTATTGAAAGGGCTCGATGATATTGGCATTACGCTTGAGCGCGCGGAGGCCATTAAAACATTTGAACGCCAGCATCGGGATCGCTTCCCATGGGTGTTCGAGGATATTGCACTGTGACACGGAGCGTGCTGCTTCTCCCCGGTGACGGAATCGGACCAGAAGTGGTGTCTGAAGCCAGGCGGGTGCTCGAGTCGGTCAGTGAGCGGTTTGCTCTTAAATTGGTATTCACTGAAGGCAATCTCGGTGGGATAGCGATCGATCTCGAGGGGCAAGCCTATCCGGAATCGACGCGGGCATTGGCGCACAACGCCGATGCGATTTTGCTCGGTGCCGTGGGCGGCCCCAAGTGGGACGGGCTGCCAGCGTCTGATCGCCCTGAGCGAGGGTTGCTGGCGATTCGATCAGATCTGGATTTGTTTTGTAACTATCGCCCGGCGCTACTTTTTCCAGAGTTGGCGGCAGCCTCGAGCCTGCGATCAGAACTGGTGTCGGGACTCGATATACTCATTGTCCGAGAGTTGACTGGCGGTATTTATTTCGGAGAGCCCAGAGGCATCACCGCCAAGGCCGATGGTGTCCGCGAGGGTTTCAATACGGACCGCTATGACGAGACAGAAATCCGCCGCATTGGGCGTCTCGCATTTGAGGCGGCCCGCCGGCGCAATGGTCGTCTTTGTTCCGTGGATAAGGCGAATGTGCTGGAAGTCACCATGCTATGGCGCGAGACCATGGAAGCCTTGAGTGCGGAGTACCCTGACGTCTCCTTGTCTCACATGTATGTCGACAATGCGGCCATGCAGCTGGTTCGCCAGCCGAAGCAGTTTGATGTGCTGGTAACAGGCAACCTCTTTGGTGACATTTTGTCCGATATTGCGGCCATGCTGACCGGTTCGATCGGCATGCTGCCCTCAGCGTCGCTCAACGCCGAATCAAGAGGGCTGTATGAACCCGTTCACGGATCGGCGCCTGATATTGCGGGCGAGGACAAAGCCAATCCTCTCGCCACCATTTTATCCGCGGCCATGGCATTGCGTTACTCGCTGAATGCAGCAGACGCTGCCGACGCGATTGAGCGGGCTGTTGCAGCGGTATTGGCGCAAGGCCTTGTCACTGCCGATTTGGCGGCAGATGATCAAAAAGCCACACCTGTCGGAACACGGGCGATGGGGGACGCGGTGGTGTCTGCCCTGCAAGCTCAGACAAAGGGGAGTTCTGATGAAGCCCGTTAATGTAGCTGTTGTTGGCGCCACCGGCGCGGTCGGTGAGGCGATGATCGAGATTCTTGAGTCGCGTGAGTTTCCGGTCGATACCCTTTATCCACTGGCATCCAGCCGCTCGGTTGGGAAGTCGGTGCAATTCCGAGGGAAGCATCATAGCGTTCAGGATCTGAGCACCTTCGACTTTTCTAAGACCCCCATCGGCTTGTTTTCGGCAGGGGGCGACATCAGTGCTGAGTTTGCACCAATCGCCGCGGCGGCGGGATGTATTGTGATCGACAATACCTCGCACTTCAGGCGCGATAACGACATACCGTTAGTGATTCCTGAGGTCAATCGCCGGGCGATAGAGGGGTACACGCAGCGAGGCATTATCGCCAATCCAAATTGCTCCACGATTGGCATGCTGGTGGCCTTAAAACCTTTGTATGACGCAGTCGGTATCGAGCGTATCAATGTTGCCACTTATCAGGCAGTGAGCGGCACTGGTAAGGGGGCCATTGAGGAGTTGGCCGGTCAGACGGCTCGCTTGCTCAATGGCAAGGCGCCGGAGCCTGAGGTTTATTCCAAGCAAATTGCTTTTAACGTCCTGCCGCATATCGATCAGTTTCAGGAAAACGGCTACACCCGCGAAGAGATGAAGATGGTGTGGGAAACACAGAAAATTCTGGACGACCCGAATATTTTGGTGAATCCCACTTGCGTTCGGGTCCCTGTTTTCTTCGGGCACGCTGAAGCCGTGCATATTGAAACTAGCGAGCCGATCACCGCTGAAAGGGCGACAGCGTTGCTCGAAGCGGCCGAGGGCGTCGTGGTCCTTGATGACCGCGAAGACGGCGGCTACCCCACTCCCGTAACCGAGGCGGCCGGTGCGGACCCGGTATTTGTGGGCAGGGTTCGTGCAGATATTTCACATCCAAGAGGCTTGAATCTTTGGGTGGTGGCTGACAACGTACGTAAAGGAGCTGCTCTGAACAGTGTGCAGATCGCAGAAGTGCTGCTGTCTGAGTATCTCTGATTAGTTTCGTGACGTTGGGCCCTTATGTGAGGCACGCCAAGGAATGGCGGCGGAGGGCCTGTGACAGCCAGACCACGGGAAGGTAAAGGCGACGAGCCCATGAAAATACATCCGATATTTGCCGTTGCTGTTTTAGCGACGGCTGCCGCACCCCCACACAGCTGGGCCCTAGGTCTTGGTGAATTAACACTCTTCTCTTATCTCAACGAGCCTTTTCGTGCCCAGGTTGAGTTGCTAGAGGCGGACGCTCTTGACAACAGCGATGTGCATGTCGATCTGGCTTCTGGTACTGAGTTTGAGCGTCTGGGTGTCTCTCGTGAATTTTTCCTCACACGTATCGATTTCGAGGTTGAATCAGATGAATCGGGCCGCCGTGTTGTGCTCACGACAGAGGCGCCGCTGCGCGAGCCTTATCTTGATTTCGTTATTGAGGCCCGTTGGCCAGACGGTCGTTTGTTACGCGAATACACGGTATTGATTGACTTGCCTCCCAGACAGAGCGCCTCCGCATCAAAAGCGGGTGATACTGAGAGTCAAATGGTTGCCGCAGAGGCCGCTGAGCCGCGAGTGGTTGACGATACGACTGACCCTCCTGCGAGGCAGGGTGACGGTGTCGCAGTGTCAACGCGGCCTGCTCCCGGTGGCGAATACCTGGTTACCAATAACGACACTCTGTGGAGAATTGCTTCCGAGGGTGCTGTAGACGGAGTCTCTATAGAGCAAACGATGCTGGAGATCGTCGCGGCGAACCCTGCCGCTTTTCAAGGCGGCAATATTAATGGCTTGAAGTCGGGTTACGTACTGCAAATTCCTGGGCCTGAGGATGTCCAGGTAGATCTTGCTACCGCGCTTGGCGAGGTTTCGATGCAGAATGAGGAATGGCAACAAGGTGTCTCGAGGGCCGCTCAGGGCCTGACGCTGGTTGCGGATAGCCTGCCTGATGATGATGTTTTGGCGATCGAGTTGGACGCAACGAGCGATGCGGTAACGGACTCGGCGGACCCGGATGCGGTTGGTGAGGGGGCGGGAACCGACGCTGCTGCGGAGCCAACTGGCTCGATAAATAGTGTGGAGTTAGAAGCATTAAGTGCAACGGTGGCTCGCTTGCAGTCCAGCATTCAGGATCTAGAAGCCCAGCTCGCCGAGCGAGACGGGGAGCTGGCCGCTCTGCGCGCCGCCGTCGTTCGGCAACCATCGGACGCATCGCCCCCGATTGTCATAGAGACAGCAGCTTCTCCCATGGCGACGCCTGTCACGAACAGTCAATCGTTACCCTTATGGCCTTTTCTGTTGGGCGTGTTCGTTTTGTTAGGGGGTGTCGGCGCGATTATTTGGCGCCGCCAGCGGGCGACTGGCACCACGGCGGAGTATAAGATCGCAGAGGATAGTATTGCGGTGCAAGGTGACGAAGAGACGGCGACCTCACGCTTGTCAGATCCGCAAATCATGGCGTCAAAAGCGGTTGAAGAGGCTCAGATCTATATTGCTTACGGGCGCACTGACCAGGCCGTTGAAGTGCTGAGCGACGCACTCGTCGAGGGCTTGTCGTCACCAACGCTGAATATGTGCCTGCTCGAGTGCTACGTGGAGCTGGAGCAGTATGCTGAGGCAGGCGCACTGTTGAGTCGACTTGAGAAGGCTGAGAGCCCTGAATTGCTTTTACGCGCACGACAGATGCTGCTTGATGCAGGTGTGACGCTCACCCCTAGCTCGAAAAGCGGAGTGGACGCCAGTCAGGATGAGGTGGTGGTCGATTCGGGGGAGGCCTCTGTTCTGAGTGAGTTTTCCTTCTCCACTGATCCGACATTCGATCTACGGGATGAGCCGCCGCACGAGGGTGAGACAGACGCAGAAGAGAATGACGCATTTTCCGGTGATGAAGCGATTGAAGCTGACGGCCGTATGGAAGCGCGCTTTGCCGCAGCCGCGGGTGGCGACGAGATAAACGCGCGCGTGCCGGATGATTTGCCGCTGGAGGCGGTGGCACTTGATGCGGGCGCGGATCTCTCCGCTGAGCCCGATTTGTCGATGGAAGCGCCAGCTGACGTATCCGATGAGGGGCAGGGTCAGTCATTGGGCTCGTTTGCGGCAGATGAGCAGGACCTCATGGACGATGCAATGGCGGATCTTTCCGACGCGGGCGATGTCCCGAGCGACAATAGTGACTTGCCATCTACGTCAGGTCTCAGCCTCGCGCCGATGGACGACAATGTCGATTTGTCAGGCGCAGACTCTACGGAGAAGGCTGCCGCCGACGAGTCGATCTACGGCGCCGAGACAGATCCTATCGATAGTAAGCTGGACCTTGCGCGCGCCTACATCGACATGGGCGATGAGGAGGGTGCTAGACCTGTGCTGATGGACGTCATCAAGGAGGGTGATCTGGCACAGCAGGCAGAAGCGCGAGAGCTGTTGTTGCGTCTAGAGGCTCCGTGATTCATTGAGGCTCTCAGATGCACCCCTCGCCCCGGGTAGTCGTGTTGCGGCGAGGATTGAATACCACGGCGGGCACTACCACGGTTGGCAAGCTCAACCCCACCTGAGTGTCCCCACGGTGCAGGAGGCGCTTGAAGCAGCATTGGGCGAGATTTCTGGTGAGCCGATCCGAACAATCTGCGCGGGGCGGACCGATACTGGCGTCCACGGTTTTGCGCAGGTCGTGCATTTTGACGATCCCGTTGGCAGAAGTCTCAAGGCATGGGTGATGGGCACGAATCGACATCTGCCTCCGGATATCAGGGTCCATTGGGCGAAAGGCGTCAGTAATGCGTTTCATGCGCGCTTCAGCGCAACGGCAAGACGTTATCGCTACGTCATCTGCAATACTCCAACCCGGCCTGCGCTATTGAGCGGCATGGTTAGTTGGTGGCGGCACTCGCTCGACATCGAGCTCATGAGCCAAGCGGCCATCAGTCTTATAGGCGAGAGGGATTTCAGCGCATTCCGCGCCGCTTCGTGTCAGGCCTCCTCAGCCAATCGTTGCGTGACGTCGTGTGAAGTGACCCGTCGCGGGGATTACGTGATCATAGATATCACCGCTAACGCCTTCCTGCACCACATGGTGAGAAATATTGTGGGTTCATTGCTCAGCGTCGGATCACAATCGGAGTCAGTTCGGTGGTTTGAGCAGGTTCTGGAGGGCCGCGATCGCACCAAGGCTGCCGAAACGGCGCCGGCCGAAGGGTTGTACCTTGTCTCTGTCGCTTACCCTGATGAGTTTGCTCTGCCCGCGACACCCGACGGTCCCACCTTGCTCGAAGCCAGACTGTGAGCGCCTCGATACTGCTAGAATAGAGCTTTTGGACCAGAGGTAGGCTGTGCGCATCAAAATATGCGGCATTACGAGGCCGGAGGATGCGGAGCTTGCTCTGAGATTGGGAGCCGACACGATTGGCTGCGTGTTTCACGCAGACAGCGTCAGGGCTGTCAGTGACCAAGCGGCTCGTGAAATTCGCAGTGTGGTGGGCGATTCCGCGACGATGGTGGGTCTGTTTGTCGACCCGGAGGCGCCGGCGGTTGAGGCCGTGCTCGATCGCGTTGAAGTGGATGTATTGCAGTTTCATGGCAGAGAGTCTCCCGAATTTTGCGAGCAGTTTGCTCGGCCCTATCTGAAGGCGGTAGCCATGACTGCGGATGTCGACTTGGCTGCAATAGACCAAGCCTACGGGAGTGGGCTCGGGTTGGTGCTCGACAGCGCACATGGTGGTCAGTTCGGCGGCAGCGGGCAACGGTTTGATTGGGGCTGGGTGGGCCAGGGGCTCGGTCGTCGATTGATGCTGGCGGGCGGACTCACGGCCGAGAATGTCGCCGAAGCCATCGCGCGGGTTCAGCCGGCAGCGGTGGATGTCAGTAGTGGTGTAGAGAAAGAAAAAGGCGAGAAGGACGAGGGGCGCCTGAGGGCGTTCATTGAGGCTGCTCAAGCGGCCATGACGGATGATGAATTATGAACAGTGAAGTAACTCCTGAATTATTTGCTTCGATGCCTGATGCGGATGGCCGCTTTGGGCGTTTCGGCGGCAAGTTCGTGGCCGAGACGCTGATGTCTGCACTATCTGATCTCGAGGCGTTGTATTGCCGCCTGAGTGAAGACAAGGCGTTTCAGCAAGAGTTTGATCAAGACTTGGCGCATTACGTCGGCCGGCCTTCACCGCTTTATGAAGCGTCCCGATTGTCTGACGCCATTGGTGGCGGACGGATTCTCCTAAAACGCGAGGACCTCAATCACACGGGCGCCCACAAAGTGAACAACACCATTGGGCAGGCGCTTCTCGCCAAGCATATGGGTAAGAAGCGGGTGATAGCCGAGACCGGGGCAGGCCAGCACGGCGTCGCCAGTGCGACGGTCGCGGCGCGACTCGGGCTTGAATGTCACGTCTTCATGGGCGAAGAGGATATCCGCAGGCAGTCCCTGAATGTGTATCGCATGAAGCTGCTTGGCGCTCATGTGGTTTCTGTTACTTCTGGATCGCGCACACTCAAGGATGCGATGAACGAGGCGATGAGGGACTGGGTCACCAATGTCGACGATACGTTTTACATTATCGGGACTGTTGCCGGACCGCATCCTTATCCGATGCTTGTCCGCGATTTCCAGAGCGTGATTGGTCGTGAAGCGCGAGCGCAATGCCTGGCTCAGTACGATAAGTTGCCCGACGCCCTGGTGGCTTGCGTGGGAGGCGGCTCCAACGCAATCGGTCTGTTTCATCCGTTTCTTCAGGATAAAGAAGTCGCCATGTACGGCGTTGAGGCGGGCGGCAAAGGCCTCGATACCGGACAGCACGCTGCGCCGTTGTCTGTGGGAACCCCGGGGGTGTTACATGGCAATCGCACCTACCTAATGCAGGACGACGACGGACAGATTCTTGAGACGCACTCGGTCTCGGCAGGCCTGGATTATCCAGGTGTGGGTCCAGAGCATGCGTGGCTCAAAGATATTGGCCGGGTCCAGTACGTCGCTGCCAATGACGATGAGTCGCTGGCGGCCTTTCATCGCCTGACGCGCGTCGAAGGAATCATGCCTGCGCTGGAGACGGCGCATGCCATGGCGCATGCGGAGAAGCTTGCTGCGCAAATGTCACCGGACCAGCATATCGTGGTGAATCTCTCTGGGCGCGGAGACAAAGATATCCTGACCGTTGCGGCCCTCGACGGCATAGAGGTCTGAGTCCGATATGAGTCGTCTGAGCGGCGTTTTTCGCGATCTCCGGGAGAAAAATGGAAAGGGGCTGATCCCCTATGTTGTGGCTGGAGATCCGAGTCCCGAGGGCACAGTCGCCTTGCTACACAGTCTTGTAGAGGCTGGGGCTGATGTGCTCGAGGTCGGCGTGCCGTTTTCCGATCCCATGTCTGAGGGGCTGGTTATTCAGCAGGGGCATGAGCGAGCCCTGGCCAATGGAATGAGTCTGCAGCGGGTTCTGGAGATGGTGGCAGCGTTTCGGCGTGATAATGAAGCCACGCCGATCGTGATGATGGGCTACGCCAATCCAATAGAGCGCTTTGGCTACGATGCGTTCGCTATGGCCTGTGCCGACGCGGGTGTGGACGGTCTCATCACGGTGGATTTACCTCCCGAAGAGGTGGACGCCATCGATGGCGCGCTGGCGTCTGTGGGGCTCGACAATATCTTTTTGATATCTCCTACCACCCCCGAGGCAAGAATACAGACCATTGTTGAGCGGGCACGGGGTTTCATCTACTACGTGGCGGTCAAGGGTGTAACGGGGTCGGGGCAGTTAGACGCTGATGAGGTTGCGCGCAATATTTCTGTCATTCGCCAGAAAACAACCCTGCCTGTCGCCGTAGGCTTTGGGATTAAAGATGCGACCAGTGCTAGTGCGGTGGCCGCATCTGCCGATGCAGTGGTAGTGGGTAGTGCATTGATCGCCGAAATGCAGCAAAAAGCGCAATCCGGCGTGGATCTGGAGGAGATCCAGATCCATGGTGCGGCGGTAGAATTGCTACAAAGTATCCGCGCGGGTGTGGACTCTTCACCTTCATAGAAAACCTTCACCCTCGTATACTCTTCCGTTTCCGCGTTGGAGCATCCCATGAGTTGGATTGACAAGATCCTGCCGTCCGGCGTCAACAAAGACGAGAGCGCAAATCGCACTAGTGTGCCCGAAGGTCTATGGAAGAAATGCGTGAAATGCGACGCAATTCTCTATAAGCCTGATCTGGAGAGAAATGCTGAGGTATGCCCCAAGTGCGACCATCACATGCGAATCGGCGCGCGTCGCCGACTCGAGCTGTGTCTCGATCGAGGCGCGGCGGAGTTGTTCTCTGATTTGGAGCCCGTTGATCACCTCAAGTTCAAAGATAAACGCAAATATCGAGATCGCTTAACCGCCGCTCAGCGGAGCACAGGTGAGAAAGACGCCCTCATTGCGATGAGAGGCAGTATCCTCGGCGTAGAGGTGGTGACGCTGGCGTTCGAGTTCGATTTTCATGGCGGCTCAATGGGGTACGCGGTGGGCGAAAAATTCACCCGCGCCGCAACGGTGGCGTTGGAAGAAGGGCTCCCGTTGATATGCTTCTCCGCCTCGGGTGGTGCTCGCATGCAGGAGGCACTCATTTCTCTGATGCAGATGGCTAAGACATCGGCTGTGATTGAGCGTTTGAAAGGGCAGGGTACGCCCTATATCTCAGTTTTGACTGATCCAATTTATGGCGGGGTGTCGGCGTCTTTGGCATTGCTGGGCGATATCAATATTGCTGAGCCCGACGCGCGCGCTGGCTTTGCGGGGCCTAATATCATCGAACAGACGATTCGGCAGAAGCTGCCGAAAGGCTTTCAGCGCAGCGAATTCTTGCTGGAGCACGGGGCGATCGACATGATTGTTCATCGAAATGAGATGCGCGAGACACTCGCCCGAGTATTGGCCAAGTTAACGAATATGGCACCACCAGGGCAGCCAGCCCCGATTCTCGAAGGCGAGGTCATCGAAGCTGACGGAGGCGAGTCCTAGCCCTCACATGGCGCCATTATCCCTGAGTGGATGGCTGGAACGCCTCGAGCTGCAGCACCCGGTTGAAATCGATTTAGGTCTGGAGCGGGTTGCTGCAGTTGCTCGGGAGCTCGGCCTCACCACCTCTCCGCCGAAGACGATGACCGTTGCCGGGACCAATGGCAAAGGTAGCGTAGTGGCGGTGGCGTCAACCTTGCTTGAGCGATCCGGCTTGCGTGTCGGACGTTATACATCTCCTCATTTGAATCGTTTCAATGAGCGTATTTGTCTCGATGGTGTCGAAGCGACTGACTCCGAACTGATTGCCGCCTTTGACGCGATTGAGCAGGCGAGGGGCGCGATCAGTCTGACCTACTTTGAAGTCGCAACGCTGGCGGCACTGTGGATATTCCGGCAAGCGAAGGTTGACATTCAGGTGCTTGAGGTGGGTCTCGGGGGTCGGCTTGATGCGGTCAATATTCTAGACGCCGATATCAGTGTGGTAACCAGTATCGGCCTCGATCACATGGATTGGCTGGGCAGCGACCGGGAGCAGATTGCGGTTGAGAAGGCAGGCGTCGCCCGAGCCGGGAAGCCTTGTATTGTCGCAGACAGTGAACCACCTCAGTCGTTGTTGTCTTCGCTTGAGCGGCGCGGTGCCGTAGGCCTCATTGTCAACCACGATTGGCATATTGCCCATGGCGCCGTGCACCTGGCGTCGGGTGCCCGTTATGAGCTGCCTCGCGTCGACGGCCTCCTGCCTCAAAATGTTGGCGCTGCGGTGCAGGCCCTCGAGGCAGGTCAGTTCTGCGTTTTGAGTCAGGGCTTGCTAGACCAACTATCCGATCTTGCCGTGCCGGGGAGACGAAGTCTTCATCGGCTCGGGTCAGTCGAGGTGCTATTGGACGTGGCTCACAACGTTGAGGCGGTCGCAGAACTCGTGCAATTCCTTAATGAGCGCCCTGTCTCGGGCACAACGGTCGCGCTTTTTGGCGTCATGGGAGATAAGCCCATACGTGATATGATTCGGGCTTGCGAATCGGTGTTCGATGAGTGGAACCTGATTGACCTGAGTCACGTGCCGCGAGCCATGGAGACTCACTGCCTTGTTGAATTGTTGAGTCCGACAGAAACGGTTAGAGAGACCGGTTGTTTCGCTAATCTGTGGGACTCTGTGTGCGCGCGCGGCCGAGCAGGGGATCGCATTGTGGTGTTTGGTTCATTTTTTTCGGTAGCCGAGGCAACTCAATTGCTTGCCGCACAACGTGATGAAGGGAGCGGGGGTAGGTGAATCCGCTGTTGAAACAGCGTCTTGTCGGAGCGCTGGTGCTGGTCGCCCTCGGGGTCGTTTTCTGGCCTCTGATTTTTGTGACGCCTGAAATCCGTGAGCCGCTTGTGTTACGGGCGATGTCGGAGAGACCGACGGTCGATCAAACGCCAATTGCTGAGCCCGAAAGCTACGAAGCTAAGGTGGCACCCTCCTTGCCGGCCGCGCCCGATAATTCGCAAGCGGCCCAAGATGCAGCGGACGCGAGTACCCAGACGAGTGCTCAGGTGACTACGTTGGCGTCGCTCCCCAGCAGAGCATCACTCGCGGCACCGCAACCGAGAGCCGCCACCCCTCCCGACGAGTCACTCATCGACGACGAGGGCATGGCGATATTCTACGTGCTGCAAGTGGCGACAGTGGGCTCCGAGCTGAGGGCCGACGAGATCGTCGAGGGACTCCGGGCGCGCGGCTTCAAAGCATTCGCGAAGCGGTATGTGAGAGCGGACGATGAGCTATTTCGAGTGCAAATTGGGCCCAATGCCGAGCGTGCCGTTCTGTTGCAAATGAAACCCGACATTGATCGGGCTTTGCGGGTTGATTCGCAAATCTTGAGATACGTGCAGTAACGTGGCGGATCTTCTCGACCAGATCGCGTCGTTGATAAATGATTTCAATCTATTTGATTGGTTGATCCTGCTGGTGTGGGTGGTTTCCTCGATCTATGGTGTGGTCCGTGGCTTCGCTCGCGAGGCACTGTCGATTTTAGGGTGGGTCAGCGCTTTTCTCCTCGCGAATATGCTGGCGGACGCGGTAGCGGGTCTCGGGCAGAATGTGATCGATGAACCGACGACCCGCTACCTTTTGGGCTGGGTGCTGACATTCGCCGCTGTGCTTTTAATGTTTGGGGTAATAGCGGCGTTTTTGTCGAAGCAAATGCGGCAGCCTGGCTTCAATATTGGCAACCGGTTACTGGGCGGTATTTTTGGTCTGCTTAGAGGGGTGATCATTGTCGCCGCAGTCAGTATTCTGCTGCGTGCGGGGTTGCCCGACTCCAACGAAGATTTGCTGGACTCGGCTGTGCTGATGAAGCCCGTAGAATGGGTGGCCGAATGGATCGGTGCGAATTTTGAACGAGTGATGGAGTCTGAGCCCACCGAGGCGGTAAAAGACACCATTGACTCGAGCGACATGCTCTAGGCTCGGAGAGGCGATATGTGTGGACTGGTAGGGTTGGTCGCTAAGCGGGATGTCGCCGCCGATATTTACGATGCGCTCACGATGTTGCAGCACCGCGGTCAGGATGCTGCGGGGATCATGACTTGCTCTGATGGCAAGCTCATGCAGCGCAAAGGAGAAGGGCTGGTGCGCGATGTGTTTCGCGCTAATCACATGGCTCAGTTGTTGGGTCGATTTGGTATCGGCCACGTCCGCTACCCGACTCAGGGGAGCTCGGGCACGGCTTTGGCTCAGCCCTTCTACGTTAATTCCCCCTACGGCATAGCGCTGGCCCACAACGGGAACCTCACCAATTCAGCCTTCCTGTCCGAGGAATTGTTTCAGTCAGATCTCAGGCACCTCAACACTGATTCTGATTCTGAGGTGTTGCTCAATGTCTTTGCGCATGAGTTGAATCGTCTTGGTAAGTTGCAGCCTGAGGCGAGTGATATTTTTAGCGCCGTCAGGACCGTTCACAAGCGGTGTGAGGGTGGTTACGCTGCAGTCGCGCTGATTTCTGGATTTGGTTTGGTCGCATTTCGGGATCCGAATGGCATACGACCGCTGGTGGTGGGGCGGCGCACTGTCAAAGGGAGCGATCCGGAATACATGGTTGCGTCGGAGAGCGTGGCGCTAGACGTGCTTGGCTATGAGTTGCTGGGGGACGTGCTGCCCGGAGAGGCAATCTGCGTCACTCAGAATGGTGAGTTACACCGCGAGCAATGCGCTGAAGGAGCGAAGCTCACTCCCTGCATCTTTGAGCATGTGTATTTCGCTCGCCCGGACTCTTTGATGGACAGCATTTCGGTTTATAAGACTCGTATGAGGCAGGGCGCGGCGCTGGCCAAGAAAATAATCCGGGAGTTGCCCGAGCACGGCATTGATGTCGTCATTCCTATTCCCGATACCAGTCGTGTAGCGGGCCAGTCGCTAGCTTACGAGTTGGGCGTGAAGTTCCGGGAAGGCTTCATGAAGAATCGCTATATCGGGCGTACCTTTATCATGCCGGGTCAGAATGAACGCAAGAAATCTGTGCGGCAAAAGCTCAACCCCGTGCCGCTGGAGTTTCAGGACAAAACGGTCCTCTTGGTTGATGACTCGATTGTCCGAGGCACGACTTGCAGGCAAATTATACAAATGGCCCGTGAGGCCGGTGCGCGGCAAGTTTACTTTGCGTCAGCTGCACCCCCTGTAAGATTTCCCAACGTGTACGGGATCGACATGCCTGCCGCTAGCGAGCTGATCGCTCACGGTAGGACCGTGGAGGAGGTGCGCGACGAAATCGGCGCCGATTGGTTGGTCTATCAGGATCTGGACGATCTCATTGCGTGCTCCCAAGAGGGCAACTCCGAGGTCGACGGGTTCGAGTCTTCAGTATTTGACGGCCAGTACCTCACGGGGAACATCGATGACCAGTACCTGCAGGCGATCGAGGCCGCGCGCGCCGATGGCGCCAAAGGGCGCGGGCCGTTTCTAGGGGCCAGCGAAGGCGCAGTCGTTGGTCTCCATAATGACAACTGAGCCATGACAAAAGATGCTGGCAAGTGGCTTGACGACGCCGGGCCACGTACTCGCGCGATTAGGGCCGGTATACGCCGCACGAGCGAAGCCGAGCACGCTGAGCCGATCTTTACCTCCTCAAGCTTCCTCTTCGATTCCCCCGAGGAGGCCGCCGCAAAATTCGCTGGCGAAACTGATGGGAATGTCTACTCTCGCTATACGAACCCCACTGTCAGGGCCTTTGAGGAGCGATTGGCTGCGCTGGAGATCGGCGAATCTGCGGTGGCGACCGCGTCTGGAATGTCTGCCATTCTGGCACTGTGCCTGACGCATCTTAAGGCAGGCGACCATGTGCTCTGTTCCCGCGATGTCTTTGGCGCCACGGTGGGCCTGTTTCAGAATACGCTAAAGAAATTCGGCGTTGAGGTGAGCTTTATCCCGCTCACCGACACTGTTCAGTGGCGCGAGGCTGCGAATTCGAATACCCGATTGCTCTTCATCGAGACGCCCTCGAATCCGTTGAATGCAATTGCAGATATTGGGGCTTTAGCCCAGATCAGTCGGGACATTGGCGCCATTCTGGCCGTCGACAATTGCTTCTGTTCGCCGGCACTACAAAACCCGTTGTCGCTAGGCGCTGATATCGTCACCCACTCGGCTACCAAGTATCTGGACGGGCAGGGCAGAGTACTGGGTGGTGCGCTGGTGGGTTCGAAGGAGCTGATCGAGCCGGTGGTAGCGTTTAATCGGTCCTGCGGTCCCACGATGAGCGCGTTTAATGCCTGGGTGATGCTGAAAGGATTGGAAACACTGGACCTGAGAATGCGCGCTCATTCAGATAACGCACAACGTCTTGCCGAGTGGCTGGCTGGGCAATCCTTTGTAGAAGCCATTCATTACTGCGGACTGCCAGAACACCCTGGTCACGCGTTGGCCGCCCAGCAACAGCAAGGGTTTGGCGGTGTGTTGGCGTTTGAGGTGTCGGGTGGGCGCGAGGCGGCCTGGCGGTTCATTAATGGGACCGAGCTGATGTCGCTGACAGCGAACCTCGGGGATACCAAGACCACGATTGTGCATCCAGCGTCCACTACCCATGGGCGTTTGACGGCAGATCAGCGTGCGGCAGCAGGTATTTCCGAGGGATTGGTTCGGATTGCGGTTGGCCTTGAGGACCTTGAAGATCTGCAGTCAGATTGCCTGCGCGGCGTTGCCGCGCTGGCTCGCTAACCTGCCTAGGCCGCTGTTACGCGACTTCATCAATAATCGTCGCCGCAATACGCTCGCCGTCCTCGGCCAATCTCTGGAAGGCCACAACTTGATCGAAGTTCATGTAGCGATAGATGTCGTCTGACATGGAATCAATTTTACTGGCGTATTCCAAATACTCTGCAGGGGTGGGTAGTTTGCCGAGCAGTGCACCTACCGCAGCAAGTTCAGCTGAGGTGAGATACACGTTTGCGCCCTCACCAAGACGGTTCGGGAAGTTACGGGTAGACGTCGACAGCACCGTTGATTTGGGCGCGACTCTGGCTTGGTTGCCCATGCACAGCGAGCATCCTGGCATCTCGGTGCGCGCGCCAGCGCGCCCGAAGATCGCGTAGTAGCCTTCCTCCATGAGCTGATGCTCATCCATGCGGGTCGGCGGGCAAATCCACATTCGTGTGCTAACTGGGGCGCCATGGGCCTCCAGCAGCTCGCCCGCGGCTCTGAAGTGGCCGATGTTGGTCATGCAGCTGCCAATGAATACCTCGTCGACCTGATCCCCCTGTACTTCCGAGAGCAGACGCGCATCGTCAGGATCATTGGGCGCGCAGACGATGGGCTGATCGATCTCAGCAAGATCAATTTCAATGACCGCGGCATATTCTGCATCTGAATCCGCCTGCAGCAGCTCTGGGTTCTTAAGCCACGCTTCCATATTTCTGGCTCGCCGCTCTAATGTGCGGGTGTCGCCATAGCCCTCGGCGATCATTGAGCGCAGCAACACAATATTGGATCGTAGGTACTCGGCAATGGTGTCTTCCCCTAGCTTGATGGTACACCCGGCTGCAGACCGCTCCGCCGACGCATCGGAGAGCTCGAACGCTTGCTCAACGGTCAGTGAATCTAAACCTTCAATCTCAAGAATGCGCCCTGAGAATATGTTTTTCTTGCCTTTTTTCTCGACAGTTAGCAGTCCTTGCTGGATCGCATAGTAGGGAATCGCGTGGACCAGATCCCGCAGCGTCACGCCCAGTTGCATCTCGCCCTTGAAGCGAACGAGCACTGATTCAGGCATATCCAGTGGCATCACGCCTGTCGCGGCCGCAAAGGCCACCAGGCCGGAGCCAGCTGGAAACGAGATCCCCATGGGGAAGCGAGTGTGCGAGTCACCCCCGGTGCCCACCGTATCCGGCAGTAGCATCCGGTTGAGCCAGCTATGAATGATGCCGTCTCCCGGGCGCAGAGAGACGCCCCCCCGGGTCATAATAAAATCGGGTAGCGTGTGCTGAGTGTCGATGTCCACAGGCTTTGGATAGGCCGCCGTGTGGCAAAAGGATTGCATTGTGAGATCGGCTGAAAAGCCCAGGCAGGCAAGGTCCTGCAGCTCATCACGTGTCATGGGTCCGGTGGTGTCTTGCGAGCCGACAGTGGTCATTCGTGGTTCGCAGTAAGTGCCGGGGCGAATACCGTCTACGCCGCACGCGCGCCCTACCATTTTTTGTGCCAACGTGAAGCCCTTATCGGACTGCTCCGGTTGCTCAGGGGTTCGAAATAGATCGGTCTCTCCCAGGCCAAGCGCCTCTCGCGCCTTTCCGGTGAGGCCGCGCCCAATAATGAGATTGATCCGCCCGCCCGCCCGGACCTCATCCAGCAGGACATCGGAGCGCAAGGCGAATTCCGACAGCACATCGCCACTCTCTGAAAGAATTTTGCCTTCGTAGGGCCGGATCTCAATCACATCACCCATGCCGAGAGAGTCTACTGGCGCTTCGAATACCAGAGCACCGGCGTCCTCCATGGTGTTGTAGAAAATAGGCGCGACCTTGCCGCCAATACAGACACCACCGGCTCTTTTGTTTGGGATGCCCGGGGTATCGTCGCCGAAGTACCACAGCACGGAATTGGTGGCAGATTTGCGTGATGATCCTGTTCCCACCACATCGCCGACAAAGGCCACCGGTAGGCCTGCTTGCTTGATCTCGTCGATTTGCTTGAGCGGGCCGGTAATGCCCTGTACGTCGGGCTTAATGCCGTCTCGGGCCATCTTGAACATGGCCAAAGCGTGAAGCGGGATGTCCGGGCGTGACCAGGCATCGGGTGCGGGAGAGAGATCATCTGTATTGGTCTCCCCGGTGACTTTGAATACCACCATTTTTAAAGATTCAGGCACTTCGGGGCGTTCGGTGAACCATTCCCCGGCCGCCCAGCTATCCATCACCGCTTGGGCATTGCTAGAGCCGCCCTTTGCCAGCTCCACCACATCATGAAAAGCGTCAAATACCAGCAAAGTTTGTTTCAGTTCCCTCGCTGCGTGAGAGCCGAGTGTCTCGTCGTCGAGCAATCCGACCAGCGTGGCGATGTTATAGCCACCATGCATGTCGCCCAGTAGGCGGATGGCATGCTCGCGGTCAATCAATTCGCAAGTGGCTTCTCCCTTCGCAAGGGCCGACAGGAAGCCGGCTTTGACATAAGCGGCCTCATCAACCCCGGGGGGGACCCGCTCGGTCAACAGTTCAACTAGGAACGCCTCCTCGCCAGCCGGAGGGGTTTTCAGTAGTTCCACCAAATCGGCAACCTGCTCGGGCGATAGCGGGGCAGGGGGAATGTTCTGTGCGGCGCGGTCAGCGACGTGTTGACGATAGGCTTCGAGCATTTATAGCTTCCTTTTACGACGTTGCTCTTGGGGGGAGGAGATTATAGCTTGGCGACCGTTTCCTCGGTTAACGACGGTTTGAATATCCCTCATTCATTGAGCCGATGGGGCGAGCGTTGCCTCAATACAGAAACTGCTAAACTTCGCTCGCTTCGGAGGAACCGTGTCTGACCTCAATCCTATTCGAACCCCTTGCATCGGCGTCTGCTCCACCGGTATTGGTGACGCGGTCTGCCGTGGTTGCAAGCGCTTCGCTCATGAGGTCATTGACTGGAATGGCTACTCACAGCCACAGAAGCAGGCGATCGATGCCCGTCTGGATCGCTTTTTGGCCATGTGTGTTGCCAACAAGCTCCGGATTATCGACCAGAAGCTATTGGACTGGCAGCTATCGGTTCAGAAAATTCGCCACCAGGCGCATCATGACCCCTATTGCCATCTCTTTGCGCTACTGAAGGCGGGTGCGACACAGATTGCACAGCCTGAGCAGTATGGTTTTGAAGTGATGCCGAGTTGCAGGGGGATGCCGTTGGTGGCACTCCGAGATCAGATAGATGAGGAGTTCTGGGTCCTGTCGGCCGCGCATTATGATCGCTATATCGCAACCCGGGATCTGTTTGCGGACGAGCCGCCTCAAGAGGCCTCGCAATGACCTCGGCTGCAAGCTTGGTCGCCGGTATCCAAGAGTTTTTGCCGTGCCCCACGCCCGAGACCTGGGTGGCGCTCGCATTGCGGCCAGATCAGGAGCCGACCCTGCTCATTGATCATGCCAATTGTGAAAAGAAAGCGGCGGCGACGGCCTTGGCGCTCATGCATCGCTACATCGATAACCCGGTGCTGTTGAATAAAATGTCTCGGCTTGCCCGGGAGGAGCTCCGCCACTTTGAGCAGGTAATCAAAATTATGGCGGCGCGCGACATTTCCTATGAGCCACTCAGTGCCTCTCGATATGCGCAGGGGTTGCACAAGGGCGTGCGCCGGCAAGAACCCGGACGCCTCATTGATACCCTCATTGTGGGTGCGCTGATAGAAGCTCGCTCCTGCGAGCGCTTTGCCAGACTCGCCCCCGAGCTCGATAGAGAGCTGGGAGAATTTTATTTTTCACTGCTGAAAAGTGAGGCTCGTCACTACACCGACTATTTGCGTCTGGCCGAGTCGTTGGCGGACGGTGGGCACTTGGCAGACCGCCTAGAGTATTTCCGTAGCCTTGAGGCAGGGCTGGTGGAGAGCGCGGACACTGTGTTCCGGTTTCATAGCGGCCCGGTCACGCCGCAGCATTAGGCAATAGGAAAGCATTCCAGGCTGAGGTCAGTGCCCTTTTCGCGAAGCAGCCAGCCCGTTTGAGTAGTCCAGTCTCCCAGTACGATTCGCTCCCCGGTGTCACACTGGTGTCGATCGGGGCGGTGGGTGTGCCCATGCACCATCACTGAAACGTCGGCGTCGCGCATGGCTGCGCTCACTGCGCTCTGGTTCACATCCATGATGTCTTCCGGTTTATTGCTCGCCGCATCGACACTCATAGATCGCAGTTGGCGTGCCATCTCACGGCGTTCATCGAGAGATTTCGTCATCATTTCTGTCTGCCACTCGGGTGAGTGAACGAGCTGCCTGAAGTGCTGGTAGTCCACATCGTCCGTGCACAAAGTATCACCGTGAAGCACCAATGTGGGCTGTCCCGCGACCTCCAGCACGGTTTGGTCGGGTAGCAGTGTGCCGCTAATATCATTGGCGAACCGCTCTCCCAGCATGAAGTCGCGGTTACCTCTCGTGAAGAGGATCTCAGTGCCGGAGTCAGCGAGTGTGCGGAGCGCTAATCTGACGCGGTGAGCCAGCGAGGAATCGTCGTCGTCACCCACCCATGCCTCGAAAACATCGCCCAGCATGACTAAGGAGTCAAAAGGGGATTCCTGTTTCAGCAGCGCAATAAAAGCCGCCTCGATGTCGGGGGTGGCGTCGCTCAGGTGTAAATCGCTGACAAAGAGTCGGTGCACCTGTAAGCCCTTAGTCGGCGATGACGGTCACGCTCTCAATGATGATGGGCTCGACGGGGACATCTTGATGCCCGCCTTGGCTGCCGGTTTGTACGCATCTGATCTTCTCGAGCACGTCCTCACCATCGGTCACCTTACCGAACACGGCGTACCCCCAGCCCTGCACGTTTTCACCAGTGTGGTTCAGAAAATCGTTGTCCTGAACATTGATGAAAAACTGCGCGGTGGCGGAATGCGGGTCCTGTGTGCGGGCCATGGCGATCGTGCCACGGGCATTTTGAAGCCCATTGTTGGCTTCATTTTCGATAGGAGCCTCTGTCGCTTTCTGCTCCATTTCAGCTGTGAAACCGCCACCCTGAATCATGAAGTTGTTGATGACCCGGTGAAAAATCGTACCGTCGTAAAAGCCATTGTTCACGTACGACAAAAAGTTTTCCACTGTCTTGGGGGCGTTGTCTGCGTCGAGCTCTAGCGTTATGGGGCCGACAGTAGTGGTCATCAGGATATGCGCAGCTGGCATGGGTACCTCAGGGGTCTGCATCGGGAGGCGGCATCGTACCTGAGATGGCAGGTGGTTGCGATGCCGAATTTTTGCGTTTAGCGGGAATGCTGCTATGCCAAGCCACTTGCCCAGTTGGTATAGTACCCGGCTCATTTTTGGCGTGCATTGCCTAGGGTTCGGGATGTCCGACGAGCGTCGCAGTAACTTTTTGCGCACACAGATTCAGGCGGATCTGGAGGCGGCGCGTGTCCCCGCGGTAGTCACCCGGTTCCCTCCGGAGCCGAACGGCTTCCTGCACATCGGTCACGCAAAGTCGATCACCGTTAATTTTGGTCTAGCAGAGCAGTTCGGCGGGCAGTGCCATCTCCGTTTTGACGACACCAACCCCGAGAAAGAAAGCCAGGAGTTTATTGACTCAATTCAGGAGGATGTTCGCTGGCTTGGGTATGAGTGGGCTGGAGAGGTGCGCTTTGCCTCTAGCTATTTCGAGCAGCTCTACCAATGGGCGCTGCATCTCGTTGACGAGGGGCTCGCCTACGTGTGCGATCTCTCAGCCGAGGAGGCTCGCGAGTATCGTGGCTCGCTGACAGAGCCGGGGCACGATAGTCCGTTTCGCGAGCGAAGCGTCGACGAGAACCGCGATCTGTTTGTGCGCATGCGCCAAGGTGAATTCGCTGATGGTGAGAGGGTGCTGCGCGCAAAAATCGACATGGCGTCGAGCAATATGAATCTGCGAGACCCTATCCTGTATCGCATCCGTCACGCGACCCATCATCAGACTGGCGCGGATTGGCCGATTTATCCGACATACGATTTTGCCCACGGGCAGGAGGACGCCATTGAGGGGGTGACGCACTCTATTTGCACGTTGGAGTTTGAGGATCATCGGCCGCTGTATGATTGGTTGATAGCGCATTTACCGGTGCCACATAAGCCGCGCCAAATCGAGTTTGCCCGACTGAACACCAGCTACACGATCACGAGCAAGCGCAAGCTGAAGCAGTTGGTTGATGAGTGCGCGGTTGCTGGGTGGGACGATCCCCGCATGCCAACGATTGCGGGACTGAGGCGCAGAGGTTATCCCGCCGCCGCCATCAGGCACTTCTGCGAAGAGGTCGGCACCTCCCGCTCTGACGGGACGGTCGATATGGCGATGCTAGAGAGTGCCGTGAGAGATCACCTGAACCAGCACGCACCGCGTGCCATGTGCGTCATGACGCCATTACGGCTGACTTTGACCAATCTTGCCGAGCCGATCACGCTGACTGTGCCTAACCATCCGGCGGATCCAGAGTTTGGTACCCGCGAATTGGTGATGGAAAGCGAGCTCTACATCGACGAGGCGGACTTCCGCGAAGAAGCGAACAAGCATTTCAAGCGGTTGGTGTTGGGAAAGCGGGTCAGGCTGCGCGGTGGCTTAGTGATTGAGGCGGAGAGTTGCGACAAAGACGCCGATGGCAATGTGATCGGTGTCTTAGCGCGATGCGTGACGTCGGTGCCGGGTACGGACCCTGAGGATGGGGTGAAACCGAAGGGCGTGATCCAGTGGGTGTCTGCCGAGCATGGCCTACCGGCGACGATTAGGCGCTATGATCGTCTATTTACAGTGCCTGAGCCGGGCCGTGAAGAAGATGCCTTGGCTGTGCTCAATCCTCAGAGCCTCGAGGTGGTTGAGGGGGCAATGCTAGAGCCTGGGTTAAGTGAAGCAGCGCCGGAGCAGGTCTTCCAATTCGAACGCGAAGGCTATTTTGTGGCCGATCGCTACGATCACACCTCGGACCGCCCCGTTTTCAATATGACCATAGGCCTGCGCGACACCTGGTCGGCATCCCATGCCTGAGCTCCGCCTCCACAACACGTTAGCCGGTGCCAAAGAGGCTTTTGCACCGCGGGATCCACAGCGCGTCACGATGTATGTGTGCGGGCCCACGGTCTACAACTACGTGCATATCGGTAACGCCCGCCCGGTTGTCGTGTTTGACTGTCTCTATCGACTGTTAAGTGCGCTCTATCCGCAGGTCGTTTACGCCCGCAACATCACCGATATCGACGATAAGATTATTGACGCAGCGGCAAAGCGCGGCACAGATATTGCCGAAGTCAGCGCGGAGTTCACCCAGAAGTATCGTGAGGACATGACAGCGCTTGGTGCTCTCTCGCCCACCATTGAGCCCATGGCGACAGAGCATATCGGTGACATGATTGCGCTGATTGAGCGGCTGATCGCGGAGGGGCACGCGTATGAGGCCGAGGGGCATGCACTGTTCGCGGTCGAATCCATGCCGGGTTATGGGGCCCTAAGCGGGCGGAATCTCGAGGACATGAAAGCGGGAGCTCGGGTAGAAGTGGCCGACTACAAACGTCATCCTGGAGACTTTGTGCTCTGGAAGCCTTCTACCGATCAAGAGCCCGGCTGGGACAGCCCCTGGGGACGGGGGCGGCCGGGTTGGCACCTAGAGTGCTCAGCGATGATCCGAGCGCATCTGGGAGAGGCCATCGATATTCATGGCGGCGGCCGCGATCTCATCTTTCCTCATCACGAGAACGAGCGCGCCCAGAGTTGCTGCGCTTATGGCGGGGACTTTGTTCGCTATTGGATTCACAACGCCTTTATCGACATGGACGGCGAGAAGATGTCTAAGTCTTTGGGCAATGTGCGAACGGTGCGAGAACTGCTTGAGCGCTTTCCGGGCGAAGTGCTCCGCTTTGCGCTGCTGTCGGCCCACTATCGCTCGGCGCTCAATTTTTCCGGCGAGCTATTGACGAGCGCGCGGAGCGCGCTGGACACGTTTTACGGTGCGCTGAGGCGCCACCTTGATGTCGAGCCTGCCGCGCTGAGTGTGACAGACAGCCGGGTATTTTCGGCCTTGCTGGACGACATGAACACCCCGGAGGCCATTGCCGTGCTCCATGCTGCGGCCAGCACCCTGAATAAATCTGATGACGCACAGGAGATCGCGCTGGCCAAGGCGCAGCTTACTGTAGGCGGCGGTCTGCTCGGGTTGCTACAGGCAGACCCCGAGGCGTGGTTTACCGATTCGGTGGGAAGCGCGGGGCCCTCTGCTGAGGAGATCGAATCACTGGTGGAGGAGCGGATAGCGGCCAAAGTGAACCGAGACTTCCAGCGCGCAGATCAAATCCGGGATGATCTTGAGGCCCTAGGCGTGGTGCTGGAGGACGGCCCCGACGGTACCCAATGGCGCCGTCGAGGTTAAGGCTTTAGCTCAGCGCTTTTTCACCTGATTCAACGGTCTGCTGAATCAGCGTGTTAATGGTCATCGGACCTACGCCACCTGGAACCGGCGTGATAGCGCTGGCCCGCTCGGTGAGAGGGCCCAGTTCAATGTCGCCCACTCCGCCAGGATGATATCCCGCGTCGACCACTACGGCGCCATCTTTGATCCAGTCTGCCCGGATAAACTCGGGGCGGCCCACTGCGCCGACCACAAGATCAGCCTGCCGAACGTGATGCTCAAGATTGCGAGTCCGGGAGTGACAGATAGTGACCGTCGCGTTGGCCTCAAGCATCATCATCGCCATTGGCTTGCCCAAAATGGGGCTCCTGCCAATGACCACTGCATGAAGGCCCTCCAGATTGACCTCGTAATGCGCTAGCAAACGCATGATGCCCTGCGGGGTCGCGCATCCGTAGGCGGGCTCGCCCATAGCCATGCGACCGAATCCAAGGCAGGTGACGCCGTCGACATCTTTATCCAGCGCGATCATGTCGAAACAGGCGCGCTCGTCAATCTGCGAAGGCACTGGGTGTTGCAGGAGAATGCCGTGCACATCGGGGTTTTGATTGAGTTGTTCGATCTCTCTCAGGAGGTCGTTGGTGCGGGTAGAAGCGGGCAGTTCAATCGCCATGGATTCCATGCCGACTCGGCGGCAGGCGTTCCCTTTCATTTTTACATACGTAGCTGAAGCCGGATCCTCGCCTACGAGTATGGTTGCCAGAACTGGCGTTCTGCCGTCAGATTTTGCCTTCAGTGCTTCAACACGCCCGCTGAGTTGTTCTTCTGTTAGTTGGGCAACGTGCTTGCCGTCCAAAATGACTGCCGTCATAAAACATCCCCTATAAAATCGGGCGCGATTCTTTCAGAGATTGATCGGTGGGGGAAGAAGTTTTGTTGCGCATTGCCGAGAATTCCCAATGCCGGTAAACTGCGCGCCGCGTGAGGGCCGAGCCCTCCGTCTTCGGGGTGTAGCGCAGTCTGGTAGCGCGCCTGCTTTGGGAGCAGGATGTCGGGG
>JBELDB010000008.1:0-38562 GCA_042094525.1 Congregibacter sp.
GCACGGGTAAACCGAATGCCTCGCCAACATGTCGTGACAAAGCCGCTGCGCTTGCATCCGGATCTTCCGGCCACAAAAGCACACTCTCGCCTTGCGCCTCACCCGCTCCATCGGCCGGATCAACTGAACCAACATTGGAACCATCAATGCCTGCGTTGGCCAAAATATGGCCAGTGTGATGCTCTGCGATGATGAGCCCCGGGCGCGTGCGAAGAATCGAGCGTGATTCACTCAGAATCAGCGTGACGAGACGGGGATCCTTGCCCGTGAGATTCGCCAACTCTATCGCCTCCGTCGTAACGTCGACGTCAGCGAGCCTGATCCGACGACCCTCAGCTTTCGACACCACCTTCTGAGCCACGATCAGGACCGAATTAGCGTCAGGCGCGAGACCTTGCGCCTGTGTCGCCGAAACGATGAGCTCGCCCAGCGAGTCCCCCGGCAATATGGCGGGGAAATCCCGCAGGGGGGTGAGATGCAGCGTGCCAGGTCTCACAACGTCATTCGATACCGGTCAAACGGAGCCCTGCATGGGTTTTGTACTGCTTGTTGATGTTAATCAAAACAGAGGTGAGTGCCTCGGCAGCTGCGGCGTTGTGGATGAGCCCCGCATGGAAGCCCCGCATCCCCATCGCGTCAATAAGGTCGATCACGCTCTGGCGGGCTGCCTTTTCATTGCCCGTCACCAGCACATCGCAGGGGATATCCATGTCGGCCTGCAGGTGCGCCGCCGCCACATTTTGTAGCGCACTGACCACCTGTACCTCTTCTCCCAATAACGTCTGGGCTATCACACCAGCGCTGCCCTCGGGGGGTAATTGCACTCGCGCCACACGCGGTGGTACGAGCGGCACAGTGACGTCCACCAGCACTTTACCCTGTACAGCGCTTTTGATGCTTTCGAGAGTGGGCGTGTGGGCGCCGAAAGGGACCGTCACAAAGACAATGTCACCTCGCTCCGCAGCGCTTACATTGTCCAGACCCTCGATAGGCTGGTGTGCAACACCACGACCGGCGAGCTCTGCGGTGAGCGCCTCAGCAGCCTCGACGGCTTGCTCCGATTTTCTGGAACCCACCGCCACAGCGTACCCAGCTTTGGCCAAACGCAGAGCCAAACCACGGCCCAGATCACCCGTGCCACCGACGATTCCGATCGCTGATGTTGTATTGGAAGACATATTCATAACCTCTATTGTGGCTTCATCGTTGACAAGATTCAGAGCCTTGGCGATAGTGCTACCGGCGACTTGCTGAACACAAGTAAGTTTAGCTCAGACTGGCTCGTAACATGAGCACGAAGACAAGAAAAACCGCGTCGCAACCGGGCGTCACAGCGAACGTGAGTGTACTGGAGTATTGATCGCTGGACAGAGTTTCCAGGGAGCAGGAGAGAATCTATGAGTAGCAACCATTCTGCAGACTACGATGTGATCGCCGTTGGCGCAGGCTTTGCCGGCATATCGCTCAGTTACCACCTTCGAGAGGCGGGCTTCAACGTCAAGGTGTTTGATCGCGCTAGCGACGTGGGAGGCACGTGGGCGTGGAACAAGTATCCCGGCGCGGCCACTGATAGCGAGTCCTATTACTACTGCTTCTCTTTCTCCAAAGAGGTCATGCAGGAGTGGTCATGGAGCAAGCGTTATTCGGGTTGGGAGGAGACACAGAACTACCTGAAATTTGTCATGGACAAATTTTCTCTCTGGCCCATGTTTCAATTGAGCACGGAAGTCGAGAGTGCCGAGTTCGACAATGAAACGGGCTTGTGGAATGTCCGCACTCAGGGCGGAGAAACCCACACTGCCAAATATTTCATCAGCGCCATGGGTATGATTTCGCAACCCGTGCTCCCCAATTACCCTGGGCAAGAGCGATTTAAGGGGCCCATTTTCCACTCTTCCCGATGGCCCGAAGGCCTCGACGTGGCGGGCAAGCGCGTCGGCATCATTGGTGCGGGCGCCACGACAGTACAGATGCTGCCCGAGGTCGCCAAGACGGCAGCGCAGGTGACGGTATTCCAGCGCACACCCAACTTTGTGCTACCCGCAATGCAAAAGGACATGACGCCTGAGTGGGAAAAAGAGATCAAAGACAACTATGACGAGATTATTGCCAAAGCACGCAACCACATGTTCGGCATGGCCTTTGAGCAGCCGCCGGGACGCAACGCCGTCGACACGCCACCGGAAGAGGTGCAGCGCATCTTTGAAGAACACTGGAACGGCAGTTTCCGATGGGTATTTGAGACATTCGATGACCTGCTGGGCAGCGCCGAGGCAAACCAAATGGCCTCTGACTTCATTACCAGTAAGATCGCTGAGAAAGTAGATGACCCAGAGCTGGTCGAGCTGCTGACGCCCAAGGGCTACCCGCTCTTTGCCAAGCGCCCGCCTCTGGACCATGGCTACTACGAGACGTTCAACCGCGACAACGTCAAGCTCGTCGACATCAAAGATCGCGAGCCGATCCAAGAGATCACCGAGACCGGCATTCAGACGACCGAGAATCTCTACGAGTTTGACGTTATCGTCTTGGCAACCGGTTTTCAGGCCTACACCGGCGCGCTGGAAGCCATCGACATCCGCGGCGCCGATGGGCACACGCTGCGGGAGAAGTGGGACGATGAATCCAAGTCCATCATGGGTGTCTACGCCGCCGGCTATCCCAACTTCTTCATGATTACCGGCCCCCAGGCACCCTTCGCCAACCTGCCAACATCTATCGAGCAGAACGTGGCCTACATCACGGATTGCCTGCAAAAGATGGAGTCAGAGGGTTATGACCTCTTCCAGCCAAGCCCAGAGGCGGAAGACGAGTGGTCGGCGCACACCGCCGAAATTCACGAGCAGACCCTGATGGCTCAGGGAGACAAGGTGAACTCGTGGATGATGGGGGCTAACCTCGAACAAAGAAAGCCGCGCGTGCTGGTCTACTTTGGCGGCGCGCATATCTACTACGACAAATTGCGCGAGTCAGCAGACGGCGGCTTCCCGGAGCTGTCCTTCAGTAAAAGCGCCGCCTGAGGCCGCGAGCCCTAGCCGTCATACTCGGCGGACAGGGCTCCAATCAACTGATCAAGCTGTTCGGCGGGCAGGCGGTTAATGCCCGCCGCCGCTTCGCGGCCGCCACCGGTAGCAAACTGAGAGCACACTGTTTCGGCGCCCGTGCGTCGCTCAAAAGGAGCTCTAACGCTAACAAGAAACGAACCGTCGTTGCGTTCGGTCAGCACCGCGTGCGCCCGTGCCGGAAAGGCACGCACAAGATCATTACTGAACACGCCGCTGACACGCCGCGCCCAAGACGCATTGGGTAATTGATACACCGCAAAACCAGGCTGCACATGCACTGGCGCCAGCGCTTCTGACGCGGCCACATCCTCACGGTAACCGTCCTGCAATTTTCTGAACGCGTTAGACGCCGCAAAGGCAGCCGGGCTCTGGGCCTCATACAAAGCGCCATAGAGATTCGCGGGATGGAAATGCAGATCCTCCAAGGACGGCCCGTAACCGTTGTAGTTCAGGCAGATGCCCAGCTCACGTAGCTGCGTGGTATCGCGCTCGGAGAAGCCAGCTTTTCTCGCCAACTGACTGGCCGGCTCGTCGAGATTATCGCCAAAGGCACCCGCGATCGCCCATGCCACTTGCGCACCACGCAGTCGACCATTGATCAATAACGCGGTGCACACCTCTGGCGCTTCACTGATAGTGACGGTGAGGTTGGAATGATCGGGGATATCACCCGCCGCATGGTGGTCAACGTAGTCGACGTTAACGCCTGCCGCTAATAAACGGTTCAGCGCGTCGCGGTTTTTCACCATTGAAAGGTCGAGCACGGTGACATGATCGCCCTCTTCTGCCGCGACTCGCTCCAACAACGCGATGTCTCGCTTGATGCCCGTCACTAGCTGCGACTCAACGGGGTCCTCAAGTCGCAGCTGAAGCAGCGAACAGATTCCATCGGCATCGCCGTTGAAGACATCAAATTGCACAGCACGGCTCCCCTAGGTCAAGCGATGGAAAGAGTAGTTCAATTGAGTTCTATTCTGCCTCAGGTATTGGCTTGAGTCGTAACTTGATGTCGTCTCCACGAGGATGGTATTCCTCCCACAGCCGGCGATACCCGGTGCGAGCGATTCTCCACTCACCAGACTCTTTTCTATAGAGGTCGTCATAAAGGGCGCTGCCCATAATGGTGACGTTGTGATTCAGCTCGACAAAAATGTCCTGCAGGTACCAGATACCGGTGGCTGTGTCGCCGTCGACACTGATCTCAGGGTGGTGCCCGTTGTGCATCCCAAAGGCGTTGGGCGTAAAGGATTTTTTGTAAAACGCCTCAAGCGCCTCCCACCCATTCAATTCAAACTCGTAATCAGCGCCCTTGAAGTGCGCATTCGCATCCGCAGTAAACACTGACTGCAGACCGATCAGATCACGCGTATCAACGAAGCGAAAATAGCGCGCCTTCAGTTGTTTGATCAGTTCAATTGCCTCGAGATCCAGCATCGTCACCTCAGTCCTGATATGCGTTGATATGCTTGGCCGCCTGATACGCCATGGTCATGGCGGGCCCCAACGTCGCACCCGGCCCCGGATACGTAGGCAGGATCGCTGCCGCGCAGTTGCCAATGGCGTAAAGCCCTTCCAATGGCGCACCGCTCTCGTGCAGCACGCGGGCGTCGGCATCGGTATCGAGCCCGCCCAGCGTCCCAAAGTCGCCCGCCTCAATCCGCATTGCATAGTAGGGCGGCTGATCAATTGGCGCCAAACACGGATTAGGCTTGATCGCGGGGTCAGCGTAATAACGGTCATAGGCCGAATCACCCCGACCAAACTCCTCGTCCCGACCCGTCTGCGCATAGTCGTTCATGCTGGCAATCGTCTGCTCCAGACCATCGGGATCGATACCCAACTGTTCCGCCAATTCCCGCACCGTGTTCGCCTTGGCTACAAACCCGGTCTCAAACCACTTCTTTGGTAACTGCCAGTCGGGTTTCATCGACTCGGTCATCATGGGTCCGACCATATAGTTTTTGCGAAACCGCGCGTCAAAGACATGCCAAGCGGGAGCGTTGGGGTGTTCAGGGGTATGGGTTTTAAACAGCGCCTTCTGAAAAGCCATATAGTTTTGCGACTCATTGGCAAACCGCTTGCCATCGCGATTCACCACGCAGGACCCCGGGAAGGATTTCTCCATAATCGCCAATCGCGGCGTGGGTTCGTCCGGCACCACCAACGTGGTGGTCCACCAAGCGTCATGCATCAGGCGTGTGCGGGCACCCAACGCCAGACCACATTGCAGGGCGTCCCCCTCATTCAGGGGATTGCCGGCGCTCCACTCGGTGTTGGTGGGCGCAGGCAAGTGCGCCTCACGCAATGCCTGATTCTTCTCAAACCCTCCCGCAGCGAGCACCACACCTTTGCGCACTCTGATCCGTTCCAGTCGACCGCCCGTCTCGACCTCCACCCCAATGACGCCAGAGTCATCAGCAATGAGCCCTTTCAAACGGGCGTTGAACTCGATAGGTATCTGCCGCTTGAGCACGGACAGATACAGCCTTGCCACACCTGCCGAGCCACAACAGAGCCTGCGTGAGATGGAGGTGCGCAGCCGCCAGGGAATATCGCGGACGTAATCCCAAATCATGCCGGCCAACAACTTTTTCCAGCCTGGTAGCTGCACCATCAGGGTGTGCGCCTCGACTTGCGTGAAATGAATGCGGTTAAACATGCGCATCATGTGGTGCGTCCAGGTCATATTTTTCCAATGCGGGCCGAGCTCAGAGGCCATAACGGGCGCAGGCTCAAGCGACCGATGCCCTTCTCTGGCACCCTCCATGTTGGTGTAGTAGTCGGGATAGTGCTCCAGCGACTCGTACCGCACGTCAGTGCGGTCGTGCAGGAATCGAAGCATTTTGGGGCCGTTGTCCAGGTAAGCATCGATGAGCGCCTCGGGCACATCCTCACCAAATAACGTCTGGCTTAGATAGGTCTTGGCCGCTTCCCGCGAGTCTTCGGCTCCGGCGGCCTCCGCATAGTGGCTGTTAGGCACCCAAATCCCACCGCCGGATGTCGCACTTGTGCCGCCCACTTTGGCGCCTTTTTCGATGATCAAAATGTCCTTGCAGCCCATCTCCCAGTTGCACAGCGCCGCCGTCAGACCGCCATTGCCTGTGCCGGCCACCAACACATCGACCTCTCGGTCCCACTGCTGCTCAGTCATGGTGCTCCTCTCTCTATCACTGTTACCCTTCCTTGGAATACTGACGTTTGCAATCCAAGCATCAAGGATGCTGGCTGGAGACCGAGACGATCTCACCCGTCATGTAACTGGCGTAATCAGACGCCAGAAACATCATCACGTTGGCCACTTCCCAGACTTCGGCCGCTCGTCCAAAGGCCTCTCGCGACGCCAGTTCCGCCAACAAGTCTTCAGGCGTGGTTTTGCGCAAAAAATCATGGAGCGCAATGCTGGGCGCCACGGCGTTAATCCGCACGCCAAACTCGGCCGCTTCCAATGCGGCGCAACGGGTCAATGCCATCACTCCCGCCTTGGCGGCGGCGTAGTGACTTTGTTCCTTCTGCGCACGCCAGCCCAGCACGGAGGCGTTATTCACAATCACACCGCGGCCTCGCTCGCGCATGGGCCCGAGCATGGCCCGGGTCATGCGCATCGTCCCCGTGAGGGTCACATCCATCACCTGAGCCCAGGCCTCATCAGTCATATCCAGTAAAGAACAGGTGCCGCCCAGGCCCGCGTTGTTAATCAGCACGTCAATACCACCGCTGACACGCTCGGCCTCACTTACCAACTGCTGAACCGCCGGCTCATCGGTCACATTGGCCGCAACCCCGAACACCTCCGCATCTGCCGCCAACGATTGCAAAGCCTCTACCGCCTGGGCAAGGCGCACCTCGTGAATGTCACTGATCACGACACATGACGCCCCCTCTTCCAGAGACTTCTTTGCCGCGGCAAAACCAATGCCGGCGCCCGCCGCCGCGGTCACTAGCACGGCACGCCCTGACAAGAGCTGATGCCCGGGCACATATGGCGGTACTGCTCGACTATCGATTTCCATTCACATTTCCTCTAGGCATCGCCGCGAGGCTCACGGGGCATCCCCAGCGCTCGCTCGGCGATCAGATTCCGTTGAATTTGGTTCGTGCCGCCGTATATCGTATCGGCGCGCGTAAAAAGAAACAGAGACTGTAGTCGGCTGAGCTCGTAGGGGCCCGACTCGACAAGCTCTGCATCGGGTCCGAGGACGTCCATGGCGAGCTTGCCCAGATTACGGTGCCAGCTGGACCACGCCAGCTTGTAAATCATCGCCTCTCTGGACAGAGACCCATCCTGCTCACCCGACAACATGCGCAGACTGTTGTAACGCAGCGTCCGGAGGCCGATATGCGCCTCGGCAATACGCTGGCGCAAGGCGGGCTGACGCGCCGCGCCATTGATTTTCGCCAGCCGTATCACCTCATCCAGCTCAACCTGAAACAACATCTGCTGCCCCAGCGTCGACACGCCTCGCTCAAATCCAAGAAGGCCCATTGCCACACGCCAACCGTCTCCAGCTTCACCCACGAGATCATCAGCACCACAGGTAGCGCCGTCAAAGAATACCTCGTTAAATTCAGCCGTCCCGGTCAGCTGATTAATCGGCCTGATATCGATGCCATCCTGCGCTAACGGCAGGAGGAAAAACCCCAAGCCCCGATGCCCTTGCTGGGTCGGATCGGTGCGGGCCAGGACAAAAATAAAGTCGGACTCATGGGCCAATGACGTCCACACCTTTTGACCATAGAAGCGCCATACGGCGTCCTGTTCGTCCCACTCAGCGCGTGTTTTGATATTGGACAAATCCGATCCTGCAGCCGGTTCGGAATAGCCCTGACACCAGAACGACTGACCTGACCTGATGCTCGGCAGAAATCTCTGCTTTTGATCATCGGTCCCAAACGTCAATAGTGTCGGTCCGGTCAAGGTCTCGCCAATATGCCCCATACGACCCGGGCCACCGGCGCGGGCATACTCTTCATTGAATATGACCTGCTGCTCGATGCTCGCACCTAGACCGCCCCACTCTTCCGGCCAGCCAATACATGTCCAACCGCCATCGGCGAGGCATCGCTCCCAGTCTTTGCGTTCCTTGACAAAGTGATGTTCGTCACCCGGACCGCCCCGCCCCCGGATAGCGTCGAACGGCCCGCATAAGTTGTCGCCCAACCAGTCGGCGACCCGCTCGCGAAATTGCTCGTCCTCCCGGCTGAATTCAAGCTGCACGGGGCGCGCCCTCCGAACCTGGCGCATCGAGTAGCAGCTGCGCAATCACCTCCCGGCATTCATCGGGGCGCCCTAGATAGGACTCCAAGGCGCGAGCACGCTTGAAGTACAGTTGGATGTCGTACTCCTCGGTAATACCCACACCGCCATGCAGCTGAATGCCGGTGCCGGTCACGAAGAAAGCGGCATCGCCGGCTGAACTCGCCACCATGGCTGCGGCCTCACGCAAAGCAACGTCGTCAACTGCGCCCCGCAACCAGGCGTCTGCCGTACAGGCCGCGTAAAGCATCAAAGAGCGTGCCGATTCCACTCTCAGCATCATATCCGCGGCCTTGTGCTTCACTGCCTGAAATGACGCGATGGTGCGACCGAACTGGACCCGCTCAGCGATGTAGTCGAGTGTCATATCGAGCGCCTGTTGCGCACAGCCCACCTGTTCGGCTGCCACTCCTATTCTCGCCAGCTCTAAAGTCGTGCTAAGGCCTCGTTGCCAATCGAGGGCAAGTGCCGCCTGACTTTCCACCGTCACATCACTCAACGTCACGTTGGCCATCGAACGGGTCTGGTCGAGTGTCACTTGATGTTGGACCGCCACGCCAGCGTGATCCACGGGCACCGCGAACAAGCCGACGCTATTGTCCAGCCGGGCGACGACCAGTAACTGCGCTGCCGCCGCACCGCCACTGACAAAACGGGCCGAGCCATTCAGGCGCCATCTGCCGTCAGCTTCCGTAGCGCTCACGTCCACACCTCGATCATCCCAGTGTGGTCGGGCGTCGGTATGGGCCAGTGAAACGATCTCGCCGGACGCGATCGATTGCAGCAGACCATCCCGCGCCGCAGATTCAGGCGCCTCCCTGAGGGCCAATGCCGACATTGCGGAGGCTAATAGCGGGATGGGTGACAAGCGAGCACCCAGCTGCTCCAGTAGTACCGCCAACTCGACCATACCCAGACCCAAACCATCCTGATCTTCAGACACTACGACGGCTTGCCAGCCCAGCGTGCTCGTCACCTGTCGCCATAAAGGCAGATCGAGACCTGCGGGTAGCGTGGCAGCGGCGCGCGCAACTGCAGGGGACGAATGCTCCTGCAGGAAACGCTCAGCGCTCTCCTGAAGCATGCGTTGCTCCTCGGTGAAACGAAACTTCACCGCGCACTCCTGCCATGCAGGGCCGGCTGCATCAGGTACCCCACACTTTTTGTGGTGGGTGCTCCTGTTCAAGCAGTCGGGTCATCACCTCACCCACTTCTTTGGGTTCCCAACGCGCGTTCTGTTCAACTCCCTCCGTGCTACGCCAACCATCCGCCAGCGCAATTCGCCCACCTTCGGCTTCAATAATTTTGCCTGTCACGTGGTCGCTGGCTTCCGAGCACAGCCAGACCACCACTGACGATACATTTTCGGGCGCAAAGTGGTCGAAACCGCCATCTTGCGGAGACGCCATGCGCGCGGCCATCTCAGGGACTGCAGTGGTCATCCCCGTTCGAGCAACCGGACAAATGGCGTTGGCAGTAATCCCGTAACGACCAAGTTCGGCGCCCTGATTAATGGTTAGTGCGGCAATACCAGCCTTGGCGGCAGCATAGTTGGATTGACCGATAGAGCCCTGAAGTCCTGCTCCAGAGGTTGTGTTGATGATACGGGCACTCACGGTATAGCCGGCCTTCACCTGATGGCGCCAGTATTGAACCGCGTGAGAACTGATACAGAAATGACCTTTGAGGTGCACCGCCATCACGGCATCCCAGTCAGCCTCGCTGAGCGAGGCAAACATGCGGTCACGGTTGTTACCCGCGTTGTTGATCACGCAGTGCAGATCACCGAATGTGGACAGAGCCTGCTCTACGGCCTCACCCGCGCTCTGGTAATCCGTGATGTCAGACTGATTGACTCGCGCCTCGCCCCCCGCAGCCTCAATTTCAGCCACTACGGCCGCCGCCGCCGCAGTATCAATATCGTTAACCAATACCTTGGCTCCCGCCGCCGCAAGCGATCGCGCATGGGCAGCACCTAGGCCTCCCCCTGCACCGGTCACAATGGCCACTCGGCCTGCACATATCGATGCCATAGCCGAGCCTCCTACACTCTCTCCAAAATGGTCACGTTGGCCTGACCGCCACCCTCGCACATGGTCTGAAGACCGTATCGGGCGCCTCTGCGCTCCATTTCATGAAGCAGCGTCGTCATGAGCTTAGTGCCCGTGGCACCCAGCGGATGAGCTAACGCAATGGCACCACCGTTTACGTTGGTCTGCTCATGGGGATAACCAGTCTCCGCCAACCACGCCATGGGGACCGACGCGAACGCTTCATTGATCTCGACCAAATCGATGTCCTGTAAATTTAGCCCCGATCGCTGCATCGCCCTTTGAGTGGCGGGGATCGGCGCAGTCAGCATCCAGATAGGGTCATCCCCTCTCACTTCCATGTGCACAATTCGGGCACGCGGTGTCAGTCCATATCGTTTCACGGCCGCCTCGGAGACAACCAGCACCGCCGAGGCGCCATCGCCGGTCTGACTCGAAACTGCAGCGGTAATCGTCCCGCCTGGTGCGAGGGGCTCGAGCTCAGCCATCGCCTCTAGGGTGGTGTCGCGGATCGTCTCGTCAACGCGCAAATCATTTACGGGAAGGATCTCGCGCTCAAATACGCCGCCCTCCGTCGCCGCACGCGCTCTAAGATGGGACTCGAGCGCGAAAGCTTCCATGTTGTCGCGACTCAGCTTCCATTTATCAGCAATCATTTGTGCGGAGCGGAACTGGGTGACCAAACCGTCGCCATAGCGCTCGCGCCAGCCAGTGCTGCCGGTGAAGGGGTCATCAAACCCCAACGGCTGCCCGGCTAACATGGCTGAAGAGATCGGGATGCTACTCATCGTCTGCACGCCACCTGCGACCACGACATCCATCGTGCCTGACATGACAGCCTGGGCCGCAAAGTGCACCGCCTGCTGAGAAGAACCGCACTGCCGGTCAATCGTCGTGCCCGGGACCGCATCAGATAGGCCCGCCGCCAACCAACAGGTGCGCGCAATGTCCCCCGCCAGAGGCCCCACGGTATCGACGCAACCAAAGATCACATCGTCGTAGTCGTCCTCAGGAATATCATGGCGCGCCACCAAAGCCTTTAACACGCCAGCCCCGAGGTCAGCACCATGCACCTGCGCGAGACTGCCACGGCGTCGCCCTGTCGGCGTCCGCAGTGCATCTACGATAAAAGCCTCTGCTCGTTGCGTCATCGTGCTCTCCTCTGCCGCCATTCCATCACAACCGCCTCAGATCTTGATAAGAGGGCAGTCCAACATAGATTCTTCAGCGCTCACCTTACTTACCCAGCGACCAGAGACCGGCGCCCGAAGGTGAACTCGGGACCCAGTAGCGCATTGGGCTGCAGTAGCCACTGGTGGATACGATTCTTGTGAAAACCCTCATCGCCCCACTCGCTGGAAAGGGCCCAGATTCGCTTGGCAGCAATGTGCACATCACACTCCCAGGTGTAACCCATCGCGCCATGAGCCTGTATTGCCTGTCGCGCAGCCAGAGAGGCAACCCGGGTCGCAGCAAGCTTGGCATGGGAGACCGCAAAGTCCGCCCTCTCAGGTGACACGCCTACTGTATAGGCCGCTCGAGCGATAACCGGGCGGGCGTATTCCAGCTGTACGGCGACATCGGCAAGCAAATGTTTGACCGCTTGATTGGCCCCCACCGGCCTCCCGAACTGACTGCGATCCTGGGTGTACTGCACGCTCTGCTCCACCAGCCGGGCGCTCAACCCCAGTAGCTGCGCGGCCGAGGCCAAACCGCCGCGGTTCAGAGTTGCGCGCAGAAGGGCTGCCCCCACTTCACCCTCAGCAAGGCAGTGCTCGGACGATGCATCGAATTCAATCTCCGCCACCCGCCGACTTGGATCCACACTTTTCAACGCTGTGATCGTGATCTCGTCGCGGGGCAACAGATAGAGCGCGTCGCCGGAAGCGGCTAACACCCAGTCCGCGCTGGCCGCAAAATTCAAATGAGGATTGATGGGGTGTGCCACCGCCACATGGGTCTTGCCGTCCATCACCTGATCAATGATTGACTGGATCGCGCCGTTGCCCAAACCTCTATCCAGCACATCGACCAGCAACGGTGAGGCCACCATCATCGTCTCAGCGAGCGGCTCCGGCAACGCTGCCTTGCCGCAGGCTTCTGCGAGCAAGACGGCGTCAATCGTATTCATATCAAGGCCACCCAGCGACTCGGGAAATAACAGGCTATAGACCCCCATTTCCAATAGCTGCTGCTCCAGCGCGGCGTCTTTGCCCGATTCGCTCTCCCAGCGAGCACGAATTCGCTCACTCGTGACTCCAGCCTGCAATAGGCTACTCAGCGTGTCTCGAAACTCGAGTTGCTCGGCACTAAAGGTAAAGTCCATAACAGCCCCCTAGCGCCTGGGCATGCCGAGCACTCGCTCGGCAATGATGTTGCGTTGAATCTCGTTGGTACCGGCATAAATTGGGCCCGACTGCGCAAACAGAAAGCCATCAAGCCAGGTGCTCAATTCGTCTACTAGAGCCGGCGTCTCGGGTTCAATCTCTCCCCGAGGGCCTAGAATCCGCATTGCCGTGTCATGAATGCGCAGGTCCAACTCAGACCAGAAAATCTTGTTGCAGCTCGCCTCTGGGCCAATGGTGCCGCCCTTCACGAGGCGGGATGCCGTCTGATAGGTCGACAGTGCGTAGGCCTCCGCGTCCATATAACAACGCACGACATCATCCTCCACCGATGGGTCGAGGATATCCGCGCTGTGCTCTCGGTAGAGACCGACTAATCGGCGGGTGGCCTGCTGAAATCGTGCCGGGCTCCTTAGCATCAGTCCCCGCTCAAAACCCGCCGTGGCCATGGCGATTTGCCATCCGGCGCCTTCTTCACCCAGTAAATTAAAGGCAGGCACTCGCACATCATCAAAGAAGATCTCCGCGAAGCCCGGCAATCCGTTGAGCTGCTCAATCGGTCGAACAGTCACCCCCTGGGCATTCAGCGGGACGAGAATTTTTGACAAGCCATGATGTCGTTCCGAGTCCGGGTCCGTGCGGAACAGCCCAAACACCCAGTCAGCGTAAACGGCGCGAGTGGACCAGATCTTTTGGCCGTTAATCACGTATGTATCGCCATCACGGTCAGCGCGACAACGTATCGCCGCCATGTCTGAGCCCGCGTTAGGCTCGGACCACCCCTGAGCCCAGATCTCTTCCCCAGAGGCCATAGCCGGCAAAAATCGAGCTTTCTGTTCCTCGGATCCGTACTCCATCAATGTCGGACCCAGCAGGAAGATACCGTTTTGATTGACCCGTCCTGGCGCTCCCGCCCGGTAATACTCTTCCTCGAAGATCAGCCACTGAATGAGATCACAGCCTCGACCCCCAAAGGCCTCGGGCCAAGTCACCATCCCCCAGTTACCGGCCGCCAAGGTTCGCTCCCACTCCCGGTGAGCGGCGAAACCTGACTCGGTATCAAAAGAATCGAGCGGCTTGGTGGGTGCATTCTCCGCCAACCATTCGCGGACCTCGGCGCGGAAAACCTCTTGTTCTGGGGTGTAGTTCAGATCCATGGATCAGCCATCTTCCTTATTGGCTTTGGCCATGGACTTCGCATCCATCCCACCGAGTTTATTGCCCGTGGTCAGGTCGTTATGCACATGGGTGAAGTGATGCCAGGCAAAGGCTGCTTCCATGGCAGACCGCTTACCCTGCAACTCCTCGACATTGTTAATGGCCTGCTTGGTCAGCGCCAATCCCAACCTCGGCATCGCTGCGATTTTCATGGCGAGCGCCTCGACATCCGACATCAGAGTGTCACGGGTGCTGACCTGATTCACCATTCCCATCTGATAAGCCCGCTCGGCGCCCATCTTGTTGCCGGTGAAGAGGAATTCCTTCGCAATGCGTGGATTCAGCTCGTAGGGGTGGGCGAAATACTCAACACCGGGGATACCCATGCGCACAACAGGATCGGAGAAATAGGCATCGTCCGTCGCTACGATCAAGTCACAGACCCATGCCAACATGAGCCCGCCGGCGATACACGCACCCTGTACCGCAGCGATAGTCGGCTTGGGGATTTCACGCCACCGGCGACACATGCCGAGATAAGCCTCGGCTTCTCTGACGTACAAGAACTCCCCGCCCTCCTTGTCGGCGTGGTCATACCACATGGTTACGCGATCCTGACTCAAGTGCACATCCCGGCCGGGAGTGCCGATATCATGACCGGCGGAAAAATGCTTACCCTCGCCGCGCAGAACTATCACTTTGACTTCATCGTCGGCCACAGCGGCCTTAAACGCGTCATCGAGCAGGTAGGTCATCTTGCCGTTTTGGGCATTGTGGTACTGGGGTCGGTTCATCGTTATCCACGCGACGCCTTCCCGGGCCTCGTACAACACAATGTCTTGCTCTTCCGTAGCGGTTTCCTCAGTCACAGTCATGACTCCTTCTGTTCTGAATCAGCCGAGACTGCTCTGATCCCGGGCGGATTGTCTTTCAGTTGTTTTGCGCGCTGGTTCTCTGGGTCTAACTCAGCCATCAAGCTCAACTGTGCCGCCGTCGGAGCGGATGTCTCAGAGAGCCCGTCCATCACCGCCAACTCAAAGCTCGTATTGTCCCGCACCTCCTCAAGAGTCACGCCTGGATGTAATGACGTGACCCGCGGCTGAAAATGCGGGCCCTGGAAATCCATCACACAGAGGTCTGTGATCACCTGCCGGATATCAATATCACTTAACTCGTAGCCCCTAGGTAGACGATCCACGTTGTAGCCGATTGAGCAGACCACGTCGCACTCTCCCTCTACAAACACACGACGAGAATGCTTGGGCACAAAAAAAGAATTGGCGTGGCAAATCGAATTGCCGGGAAAACCCCGCACGCCCAGCAACTGCACTTTCGGTGCATCATAACTGCCACCGAGGGCAGAAATATTGCTCTGCCCGAAACGGTCAATTTGGCTGGGGCCAACCAAGGCGTGTCGCGCGCCGCTCCAAACATTGTCGAAGACCCGGGAGAAACCCATCCAATTCTCGTTAGCCTGACCGGCATGAGTTTTCGAACCGCTAACCGCATTGGGCGAAGACAACACAAAGGACTGACTGTCCGTCATCAAGAGCTCGGGATTACCGGAGCGCATCGCGACACTAGCGGCCAGTCTCGGCAGCAGTCCGATCCCTGTCGCCAACACCTCACCGTCGTTGTCGAATACCCGACTGCCGGCAGCGACCATCAACTCCGCTAGAGAAAACGTCATCATCGGTCCTCAGTAAACCGGAAGTGGCAGCGACTGGATCGCATCAAGCCCTCCCACCGATTGCTGGTAAGCGGCCTCGTCGGCTCCTAAAAATGCGTCAGCCCACGCGTCGTAGCCCCCCTCACCCATGTGCTGGCCGTAAGCCTTGAAGTGAGGGATATCAAAACCGTAGAGCGGATCGCTTGACGACGGGTGAGCACCACCCGGCTGGTGAACCACAGTGTTGACGCAATTTCGCTCCCAATAGACGCGTCGCGCCACTTCAGGATCAGAAAAATGGCTGCGGTCAACGATCTCATCGACCGAAACGACACTGTGCCGCGCAGCCCTCACAAACCAGTCATCCATATAGTGATCGGGACTCGCGATCTCACAGACGCCAGCGGCATCGGCTCGGGTGGCATGCACGAGAGCGACGTCGAGTGGCAGGGCCGGCATGGCCACCCACTCTTTATCATCGTAGGGACTCTCGATCACTTTGATATCGGGTGCGTTGCGAATGACATCGGTACCCAAACCCACCGGAGTCGGGATAAAGGGACAACCCCAAGCAGCAGCTCTCAAGCCAAGTAACAGCATGCCCTCATCAATCTCGGTAACCTCGATCGCTCCAGACTCTCGAGTCTGTCTGAAAGCAGGCTCAAGTGGCATGAAGTCCAATGACACAAAAGCAAAAATCACGCGCTTGACCTTGCCCGCCGCACACAGCAAACCAACATCAGCACCACCGTATGCCACCAGCGTGAGATCTCTGACATCACTGCGTAGCAGAGAACGGACCAACGACATGGGTTTGCGACGTGGACCCCAGCCGCCAATACCCACGGTCATGCCACTCTCAATGACAGACAGCGCATCTTCAGCGCTGGCCAGCTTGTCCATGGGGTGTGCCTTTTTGAGAAATACGGGCTAAGCAGTATCGAAGTCGGGTGGTGGACAAGCATCCCCCATAGAGACTATGACACTGGCGCCCACCTTGCTTACCGTGCCCGCTGACAACAAAACTGCCGAGGCAAAGCCCCTCGAATGAGCACACCCGCCCGACATACCGCGGACTTACTTGAGCAAGCTGCCAGTCAATGGGGAGACAAGCCCTTCTTGGTAGACGCGGGGACTTCTCTGAGCTTCGACGCGGTTTTGAAGCAGGTGCGCGCGCTGGCCTGCGGCCTGATCAGCCGCGGCGCATCACACGGTACTCGCATCGCCATATGGGCACCCAACTGTAGCGAGTGGGTGATCGGCGCGTTGGCCGTACACTATATCGGCGGCACACTGGTGACCCTCAACACGCGCTACCGGGGTCACGAAGCCGCTCAGATACTCAAGCTCAGCCAGTCTAAGATATTGATCAGCGTCGAAGAGTTCCTAGGCATTCATTACCCGGCGCTCCTTAAAGAGGAAGACTGCGGGCAGTTAGAGACCACCTTGACCATTGACGGCACTGGACCCGACGCCTTTGACGCCCTGGTTGAGTATGGAACGGTTGCGCTCAAAGATCCGCAGAGCGCGATGGCGGCCGCCTTGAGGTTGGCACGAGCAAATGTCAGCGATGACGACCTGTCTGACATTCTTTTTACCTCTGGCACAACCGGCGCACCCAAAGGCGTCATGACGACTCATGCGCAGAATCTCCGAGCTTTCGCGACCTTCGCAGAGATTCTCGGACTGGACAGCGAAGATCGCTACCTGATCATTAACCCGTTTTTTCACAGCTTCGGCTACAAAGCCGGCTGGCTGGCATGTCTGCTGGTTGGCGCCGAGGCGCACCCCATGGCCGTCTTTGACAGTCACACCGTGATCGCGCACGTCCGCGATCACCAGATCAGCTGCATGCCCGGACCCCCTACTCTTTTTCATGCGTTGATCCATCACCCCAACCTCAACCCTGACGATCTGACGTCGCTGACCAAAGTCACAACGGGTGCGGCAGTGATTCCGACCGAATTGGTGGAGTCGATGCGACAGGTACTCGGTATCGAGACAGTGATAACCGCTTACGGCCTGTCAGAAACCTGCGGCTTGGTCACCATGTGTCGGCGGGGAGATGATGCGCATACCATTGCCACCACCTCGGGCCGAGCCGTGCCCGGCGTGGAAGTGGCGGTGATGGGTCATGCCGGCGAGTTTCTGTCACCGGACGAGACGGGCGAGATTGTGGTGCGCGGCTTCAATGTGATGCGCGGCTATCTCGATGAACACGATGCCACAGCATCGACCATCGATTCAGATGGTTGGCTGCACACGGGTGACGTCGGTAGCCTAGACACAGCGGGCAATCTCACCATCACCGATAGACTCAAGGACATGTATATCTCCGGCGGATTTAACTGCTACCCCGCCGAAATAGAGCAGCTACTGACACGCCATCCTGCTATCGACCAGGCTGCGGTGGTGGGGGTCAAAGATCAGCGATTAGGTGAGGTGGGCGCTGCATTTCTGGTTGGTCCAAATGACCAGCGACCCGACGATGAATCCTTGCTGCAGTGGTGCAAGGATGAAATCGCCAATTTCAAAGCCCCTAAAATCATTCATTGGGTGGAGGAGCTGCCTCTCAACGCAGCTGGAAAAGTACTGAAAACCACACTGCGGAAGCAGCTCTGAGATCGCTTCTGGCGACAAGATAAGGAAGGAAAACGGCATGACAATTAACAGCTTGGGCTACCTGGGCGTCACCAGTCAGAACGTTACTGCGTGGCAGTCATTCGGAACGGAAGTGCTGGGACTGCAGGATGTCAGCGATGCCTCAAACAACGGCAGTGGTGATGTCTATCTCAAGATGGACGAAGACCCGTGGCGTTTGTTCATCGAGTCGGGCGACACTGACCAGCTGTGTTTGTGTGGCTGGGAAGTGGTCTCGGAGACTGCGCTGAAACTGCTCGGCGAAACGTTGTCAGATGCGGGTACCGAGTGGTCGTGGGGATCCACAGATCAGTGCACACAGCGCCGGGTACAGCAGCTGATCGAGTTTCAGGATCCGTCCGGCATGCGACACGAAGCTTATTGGGGACGGGTCTCAGACTTCGCAGTCTTCAACTCTCCAGCGGGCGTTGCGGGCTTTGTAACGGGCGATCAGGGTATGGGACATGTCGTCATTCCAGCGGCCAACTTTGACGAGATGGCAGGCTTTTTCACTGACGTGCTGGGCTTTGGCCTGTCAGACCTGATGAAAATTCGCTTCACCCCGGACCCGGATGAACCGGTGAAGCGGCTGTGGTTTATGCACTGTAACCGCCGCCACCACAGCCTTGGTTTATTTGAAATGCCCATGCCCACGCAATGCGTGCATCTCATGCTTGAGACCCAGGATGTGGATGAAGTGGGACGCTGCAATGACCGGCGGATTGCGGCTGGGAATACCCTCACCGGAACACTAGGACGGCATGTGAATGACCACATGATCTCCTTCTATATGCGCAGCCCAAGCGGTTTCGACATCGAGTTTGGCGCAGAAGGCCGAACCATCGAAGATTGGTCGCGTTACGCTGTCTTCGAGAGCACTGTTCCTAGTTACTGGGGTCACGATTTCAGCGTAGGTCACTCGGACTAAGTCCAGTCGTTAGTTACTACATATTGATTATGACGCCGCCTACCTGACTCCGGGAGATCCCATTAGAGTGAGGACATTAAAGGACCCACTTAGTCGAGACGGAATAGACGTTATGAGCAGTTACGAGCCATTGGTTACCAAACAGATTCAAGATCTGATTGAGAGTAAATCAGCGGAGCAGCGCGACAACCGCAGACTCTCTGCCGCGGTCGTTGATGCACTCAAAGCCTCAGGCTTCTTCACAATGCTACTCCCAAAACAATGGGGCGGCCTCGAGCGCAAGCCGCAGGACTTTTTTCGCGAGCAAATCTTGATTGCCGAAGCAGACATGAGCACCGCATGGGCGTGCGGCATTATTGGCGTTCATGCTTTCCAGATTGCATTGATGTCGCAGGCCGCTCAGGAAGAGGTCTATGCAGATGACCCCAACACTCTCGTCAGCAGTTCGTATAACCCCGTTGGCGCGAAAGCCGAAATGGCCGAGGGCGGCTTCATGCTCAGCGGTCGCTGGGGTTGGAGCTCGGGATCGGACCACTGTAGCTGGGCATTGCTCGGCGGCGTGATTCCAGGAGACGGCTACCGCACTTTTCTGGTGCCTCGGAGCCAATACGATATAGAGGACACCTGGAACGTGATGGGGCTTCAGGGAACGGGTTCCAACGATGTTGTGATCGAGCAACCGATCTTCGTCCCGGAGCACAGAACACATCGACAGATGGATGGCTTTAACTGCGTCAATGAACAGGAAAACGTCATTTATGACCTATCCTGGGCACAGACCTTCGTCAGAGTCGTCAACACGGCGGCGATAGGCGCGCTCAAAAAAGCACTCAGAATATTTGTCGACACCAGGACGCAAGCCGCAACCAGTGACCCCACCAAACTATCTGGCGATGTGGAAACACAGGAGCGCATTGCACGGGTTCTCAATACCATCCATGAACTCGAAGCCGTGATGTTTCACAACTTTGATCGCATGGAAGCCGCGGACTGGTCACCCAGTCTCGAAGAGCGGGTCCTGTATCGTTATCAGGCGTCCATCGTCATTGATAAGGCGAGCGATGCCATGGACACACTCTTTCAGGTAGCCGGCGGGCGCTCCGTCTTCGATGGCCACCCCTTGCAGAATTTGTGGCACGACATTCATATTGCGCGTTGCCATGTTGCGAACAACCCTACGGCCTTCGCTCGTAATCTGGGTGCGATTCAACTGGGCATGGACAATCAGGATGTATTTGTCTGATGACCGCTAACCCGGCTGCGTCGCTGTATCATGAATACGCGAAGGGACTGGTACTGCATTACACGCTCCACGAGCCTTCTGAACCGACTGGCACGGTCATCTTTATTCACGGCAGCGGGCCCGGCGCCAGCGGATGGAGTAACTTCAAACAGAATGTTGAAGCCTTTCAATTAGCCGGATATCGGTGCGTCGTCTATGACCAGTGGGGTTATGGCGCGACATCCAAACCCACCGATGTGGATCACACTTTGGATTTTTTTGTCGACGGTCTGATCTCGCTGATGGACGGCCTAGGCATTGAGCGCGCGACGTTGGTCGGCAATTCACTGGGCGGCGCCGTGGCCCTCGGGGCGGCACTCGACCATGCCTCGAGGGTCGACAAATTGGTCTTGATGGCGCCAGGCGGTATCGAATCCAAAGAAGACTACTTCGCCATGCCCGGTATTCAGGAAATGGTGAAGTACCCGATGGGATCGCCCGAATTTACCCGGGAAGTGCTTGCCAACCTGCTGACACTGCTGGTCTACGACAATGCTGCAGTGGACGAGGCCTTGATTGAAGAACGTTGGTCTACGCTGCAGACCCAGAATGCCCATGTCCTGATCAGCATGGCGATACCCAATCTGACCTCTCGACTGGGTGAGGTGGAGCAACCGATACTGGTGTTTTGGGGAACCGACGATCATTTCTGTCCCGCCTCGGGGGTATGGAAGTTGCTGGATCGGTGCCCATCCGTGCAGGCAGAAATCCTGAACCAATGCGGGCACTGGGTGATGGCAGAGTACCCACCTCTTTTTAACCAACGGTGCCTCGATTTTCTCGCGGCTGAGGGCCCCTGAGTGTCACTTACCTCACAGATTCAAGAACAGCTAGGCCACTCGCTGTATGAGGCGCTTCGCGCCCGCAAAACGCTTTCCCCCATCACCCAAACCCACCCCGACGTGACCGTGGAGGATGCGTACAGGATATCCAGAGCGATGCTCGCGCTGCGCATGGAGCGCGATGGCGAACGGATCGTTGGCAAGAAGATTGGCGTCACTTCGAAGGCAGTGCAGGAGATGCTGGGCGTCTTTCAACCGGACTTTGGCTTTTTGACCGACGCCATGGCGTTCGCCGACGGCGCCGAGATACCTGCGAGCAGCACGCTCATCTCGCCCCGCGCTGAGGGAGAGATTGCGTTTCGACTAAAGCGGACACTCTCAGGTACCGACAACACAGACAGCACAGTGCTCGAAGCTATCGAGTGCTTTATGCCCTGCTTTGAGATCGTCGACTCCCGCATCGCCAATTGGCAAATTGCGATTCAGGATACGGTATCTGACAACGCCTCCTGCGGTGTTTACGTATTGGGCGATACGGAACTCGATCCGGCCGGCGTCGACTTTGCCGCTATTCAGATTGACCTCTATAAAAACGACCAACCACTCTGCAGCGGCCTGGGTAGCGCCGTTCAGGGTAATCCGCTGACGGCCGTGGCGTGGCTGGCCAATACGCTGGGAGGATTTGGTATCGATCTCGAGGAAGGTGAAATCATTCTGTCCGGGTCCGTGGTGCCGCTTGAGCCCGTCGAGCCGGGCGACAAGCTGAGACTGGAAATGACCGGCCCGGGCATCGCCTCCAGTAGCAGCACCTGCTCATTCAGCTGAGGATATCGCGATGACTGAAAAAGCCTATGCGGCAATCATCGGCCCGGGCAATATCGGCACTGACCTCCTGATGAAGTGCCTGCGCAGTGACTGGATTGAGCCGGTGTGGATGGTGGGTATCGAAGATTCTCCGGGCATCCAACGCGCGCGTGATCTTGGCCTTAAAACCAGCACAGATGGCATTGACGGCCTGATGGCCGGCTGGAATGACCGGCCCGTTGAATTTGTCTTTGATGCCACCTCGGCTGCAGCCCACGCCGACCACAGCCAGAAAGTGGTGGAACGCGGCGCACTGATGATCGATCTGACCCCGGCGGCAATCGGCCCTTACTGCATACCACCCGTCAATCTGGATGCCGTCTTATCGGACGAGGCCACCCGCAACGTCAACATGGTCACCTGCGGCGGTCAGGCCACGATCCCGATGGTGCGCGCAGTCAGCAGGGTACAGCCATTGCGCTACGCGGAGATCGTCGCGACCGTGGCATCCAAATCGGTCGGCATGGGGACGCGCGATAATATCGATGAATTTACCCGCACCACGTCTGCAGCCATTGCCAGCATTGGCGGAGCTGATGAAGGGAAGGCCATTATCGTGATCAACCCCGCCGAACCACCGCTGATCATGCGCGACACCATTCACTGCCTGACCCACGACATACCGGACCAATCCGCGATACTGGATTCCATCAGCGCCATGGTCGCTGAGATGCAGGAATACGTGCCGGGATACCAACTGATCAACGCGCCCGTATTTGACGAGCATCGCGTCACGATCTCTGTGCAGGTCGAGGGTTTAGGCGACTTCCTTCCCACCTACGCTGGCAATCTCGACATCATGACGGCGGCGGGCCTGCGCACCGCCGAGATGATTGTCCAGCGCCGACAACACTGAGGATCAGGTGATGGATCTCAGCGGCAAAAAGATTCTGCTACACGACATGTGCCTGCGCGACGGGATGCACCCGAAGCAGCATCAGATCACGCTCGCAGACATGCAATCGATCTCCCGGGCTCTGGACGAGGCCGGGGTGCCTTTGATTGAGGTGACGCACGGCGACGGCCTGGGTGGCGCCTCGGTCAACTACGGATTTCCCGCCGAGAGCGATGAAACCTATCTCCGAGGGGTGGTGGAAACAGTCCAGCACGCGCGGATCTCGGCGCTGTTGCTGCCGGGAATCGGCACCGTGGACCACCTCCGCATGGCCAAAGACTGTGGCGTGGGAACCATTCGGGTCGCCACTCACTGTACAGAGGCCAACGTCTCCCGACAGCACATTTCGCTCAGCCGAGAATTGGGATTGGATACCGTTGGCTTTCTGATGATGGCCCACATGATTGACCCAGAGGCCCTGCTTGAGCAGGCGCTGCTCATGGAGTCCTATGGCGCCAACTGCATCTACTGCACTGACTCTGCAGGCTATATGTTGCCCGACGACGTGACAGCGAGAATCGAACTTCTTCGCTCGCGGCTTCAACCCGAGACCGAAATCGGCTTCCACGGGCACCATAACCTCGCCATGGGTGTGGGCAACTCCCTAGCCGCCATCGCAGCTGGCGCCAATCGCATCGACGGATCCGCTGCTGGACTCGGCGCCGGCGCAGGCAACACTCCTCTGGAAGCAATGGCTGCCGTATTGGATCGGATGGGCGCCGAGACCGGCATCGATATTTTCAAATTAGCTGATGCAGCCGAAGACCACGTGTTGCCGATTCTCGATGAACCGGTGAGACTCAGCCGCGATGCACTTGTGCTCGGCTATGCGGGAGCGTACTCATCCTTTCTGCTGTTCGCCAAGCGCGCTGAGGCACGCTGGGGGGTCCCCTCTCACCAGATATTGCTGGAAATGGCTCGCAGGAAAACGGTGGGAGGACAGGAAGACCTCATCGAAGCCATCGCAATAGAAATGGCCGATAAAACAACGTTATAAGAAATTTACCTGCGACCTGACCACAACAACTATTACGGATAAGCCCCTGAGGTGAGCCCCCCCCTAGCGGTGATATCATCTGGCCACATGAACGCACCTGTGCTGGCAGACTTCTCAAAACTGCTGGGGCACCTCTACGATGGCCACATTGAAGAGGACCCCTACAACGCCTTTTTGACGGAAACGCGGCACATCATTGATGCCAGCTTTGGCTCAATCACAATGCGCGAGCCACAGGGGGACGATGGCGGCTTGTTGTTTGTCTCCTCGGAACAGCTGGCAAAGACTTTCGTCGACGACCACAGTAATCCGTACACCGATCGTTACTACACCTCAAACCTGATGACCAATCTGCCCTGGGGTAAGGTGGTGTCTCTCGATGAATGCGTGTCCTACCAGTCGCTGGAGCAAACAGATCTTTATCACTTCTGCATGGAGCCCATCAATATCTACCACATGATTGGTGTGGACCTGCGCAATGCCAATGGTCAGCGCTTCAGCGTCCGTTTTTGTCGCCCCAAAGCGGCAGACAATTTTGGGGCCGAGGAGCGTAGCTTTCTGGAGATGCTTGCAGGACACATACAGCGCGCAGTCGCTAATGGCATGCAACTTATTCAGATGGACAAAGAACGGCGCTTGTATAGCTCAACCTTTGCCAGACAGTCGGTGGGTATCATTACATTGGATGAGCGAGGAAAGGTGGTCACCCGCAACACCGTCGCGGACGGGCTGATCAGAGACAAAGATGGCCTCACGATCGTCAACGACCAGATCCATCTCGATAGCCCGTCAGCGCGCAGCAAGCTGCAGGAGTATGTCGAGGCCATTGCAGCGGCCCAGCGCGATCAAGAACCCGCTCCCACCAACGCGTTGTCGGTCGATCGACCCTCAGGTAAAGCCGACCTCGAACTGCTCATCAAACCAATGATGATCGACAAGACGGTGGAGCCCGGCCATACCCCACACATGATCGTTTTCATCAATGAGCCCGAGCGAAGCTACGAGATTGACACCCGCATCCTCATGTCTCTCTACGGACTGACGAAGGCGGAGGTCAGCCTGTCAAAACTGTTGGCGGAAGGCGCCAACTTAGATCAAGCGGCGGCAGAGCTGGGCATCGCTCGGAACACGGCGCGAGCCCAACTGCGGTCTATCTTCGCTAAGACCGGGGTATCTAGACAGTCCATGCTGGTTAGCCTGATCTTGAAGAGCGTGGTCACTTACTCCTGAGATAGCGCTGTGGCAGCGAACTCCGACTCGATCAGCTTCGGCGTTGCCAGCGTCACAGCTTAAGCCGTGCGCATGTTTTCTGGCCCCCAGTAGGCACGCATACCACACACCTTTCCAGCCGCGTCACAACTGAAGACATCGATAATGTCGATACACATGGCGTTCGGCGCTTCTCCGACCGTGATGGTAAAAGCGAATGCAATATCGGAGCCGGCAATACGCGGCGGACCGATCCGTTCTGCGCCGGTCACCGAGTCGCAGGCGATCTGATAGAACGCCCTCAAAGCTTCCTCACCCTGCTTGATGTCGCTCCCTACAGGATCCTCGACAGTCGCGCCCGAGGAAAATAGCGACACCACACTCTCGAGGTCTCCGGCAACCAACCCCTGCAGATAAGCGTCGCATAGGGCGGCGGCTGATTCGGGAGTCACGGTCAGCGATTCGCTGGGATCACTCATATCGGCAGTCCGTCGTCGATGGCGTGATCGCGATCAGCCGGGGTATCGACACCCGGCACATGATAGACACCATCGAGCGAGGCAGCCTCGCCGCCCGCATCCGGCCGTGGGCGATAAAACTGGCTGTACCACTCTCGCCCCACTTTGAAGGGACCATCGGTTTTCAACGCCATAATCTTGAGCGCGGGCCGCTTGTGCCGCCAAATCTGAAAGTCTGTCGCAAACGCTTCCAACGCCCCCGCTTGGGTTTGTCGCGCGATATCGCGATCCTGCTCGGTAATCGTCTCTCCTTGCGCACGGACCAGACAACCGTGCCAAGCCTTTATGCGACCATCTTCAACGGGCGTATTAGCAATCAGCTCAAACTGGGCCGTATCCCCCCAGACTTGCTTGGAAAGCAAGATCCCGGGGCCCGTGTACCACGTAGTCGTGTACAGCATCACGCCACCATACAACTGCATGGGACCACCCTGCCGTTGTATGTAGACATGATTGCGCACCTCGTTTTCAAAATATTCGCACGGCGCACCATGTGTCGGGCCGAGATGGCGGATATCTGACATGTTGTCGAGCACCTCTTGGGGATGAATATCCAACTCTCCCAAGTGGTCCAATTGCCAGTTGATCCATCGCGAATCATCCCATTGCTCGAGGGTCGGAGCCGGGTAGTCGGGCTCGCCCTCCTCCTCGTCAAACCAAGCCATGATGCAACCCATGGTATCGACCACGGGATATGAGCGGATCGCGGCGGACTTGGGGCACGGACCATCGTGGTAGGGGATATCGTCCACCTCACCCCGAGGGTTGTAGCGCCAACCGTGATAAGGGCAGCGGATCGAGTCGCCCTCAATCTGCTGCCCATTGCGCACAATCATCGCTGAGTCGCTGGCCGCCAAATGAGTACCCATGTGGCCACAATAGGCGTCGAGCAATACCGGGCTCCCAGATTCGCCTCGATAGAGCGCGAGATCACGTCCAAAAAATCGAATTGCACGCGGCCCTTGGTCCAACTCTGCACTCTCAGCCACAACGAACCAGCCTCGGGGAAACGTATGTGGGCCCAGCCCATAGTCTTTCGCCACTGCCATAACCGTCATCCCCTAGGACTGTGAGGGTTCATTAAAGTCGGTGTCGCGCTTTTCGTTGAACGCATCGCGCGCCTCCTGTGAGTCTTGATGCATATAAGCCTCGAGAGTGAGCCCTTGTTCACGACGATACTTCTCTTCAAGGTTGCCATCCTCTATCGCGTTCAGCGCCTCTTTGGCCAACGAGATCATCTTTGGGCTCTTGGCTGCGATCGCCTGCGCTATCGACATCGCCGTTGCCACCAGGTCTTCCCGCGGCACCACCGTCTCAACTGCACCCAATCGCCAGGCCTCCCCGGCGTCAATGAACTCTCCAGTGAAATACATGTGCCGCACTTTTTGCACCGGGAACAGTCGCTGAAGGTGCGCACCTCCGCCCATCGCACCACGGTCCACCTCCGGCACACCAAACGTTGCGCACTCGGAGGCCACTAGAATATCGGCGGCGCCGGCCATGCCGATACCGCCCCCTAGTACAAAACCATGAATAGCCAGAATGACCGGCTTGGGATTGCGATGGATCGCCTCGAAGGTGTCAAAGTTGCCCTTGTTCACCGGCACGATTTTGGCAGGCTCCGCTCCCAGCTCCTTAATATCGACACCGGCACAAAACCCCTTGCCCTCGGCGCTCACAACGATCACCCGCACCGCTGTCTGCTCACCCAGTGAGCGGATTTCGTCAGCGATGCCGGCCCATTCCTCACTATTAAACGCGTTGACGGGCGGTTTATTCAGTACCAAGTGGGCGATGCCGTCTTTTATTTCAGTGTGAAATGCCATGGTGACTACCTTCTATTCGCATCATTCAGATTGCTGACGCGCAGCCGTCGAGGTGGGGGCTTCGGAGACCGGCGCGCCACCGTCCCTGATCGTTGTCAGATTTCGCACAGCGCTATCCGCCTCCTGCATGAGTTCCTCAATCATATCTGCCACCAGAGGCAAATTATCTATCAAGCCCGCCACCTGCCCCGACGGTAAAATGCCCGACTCCGGTCTACCGTGAACCACGGCCTCCTGTATGAGGACCGGTGCATTGGCAGCCATCATCGTCGAAGCAAGCGAGTCGTCGCCCGCTCGGTACATGCGCCATCCTGCTTTTAACAGCGCCCATGGCGAGTCGCCGGTCTGCCGGGACATCGCAAAGGCGCTCCGCACTGCGCGGATAAAAAGACCTGCCGACGTCGCTGACATCAAGTGTTTTAACTGGGTATTGAGCAACATCCGTTGAGGCAAACCATCCAGCGCCGCACTGATGACGATCTCCTCAGGCTTAGAGGCCAAATAGTGCTGCTTGGTTGCGGCAGGTACCGGTGACTCCTCTGTGAGGAGAAACCGCGTACCCATGGCGATTCCGTCCGCACCCAGACTGAGCGCCGCAACGAGTCCATTACCATCCCGAAAACCACCCGCGGCAGCCAATGGCACCGATACGGCTCCTCGAACCTGGGGCAGTAATATAGAAGTCGCCACCTGCCCTGTGTGTCCGCCACCCTCGCTACCCTGCACAACCAAAGCATCTGCGCCCAACTCCACCGCCCTCTTGGCATGCTTTACGGCGCCCACTGTGGGGATGCAGAGAATGCCGGCGGCCTTGAATCGCTCAATCGTTTTGGGATCAGGCGAACGGCTGTAACTGACCGCACGCACGTTTTCAGAGATACAAATATCAACAATATCAGATGCTTGTGGCACATACATGTGGAAGTTCACACCAAAAGGAGCATCCGTTTGCGCACGAATAGATTTGATCCCAGATGCCACTTCCTCTGGACTCATGACCGCCCCTGCAAGAAACCCGAACCCTCCCGCACGCCCGGTTGCCGCAACAAGATTCGCGTCAGCAATCCAACCCATAGCGGTCTGGATGACGGGGTAACGGCAGCCTAATATGGCATTGAGACGAGTCTGCATGACAGCTTGCTGTGAGCGCACTCCGTATGTTCGTGAGGGGACATTATGTAGCGAGGTCTCACCGGGTCAACGCACGTCCCGCAAGCACCATAGCCCGAAGAGACTATGACGCGGAATCCATCAGCACCCATCATTGCCACCTCACAACCCATGTCCGTTGTACTGTACTTCGACCACTATGAGTGAATTCACTGCTGCATATCACACCGCCGTCGCACAACTGACAGGCTCGGGAGCGCCGTTCGAGGTCACTGATACCCCGCGGAGTAACTATTTCGTGAAGAGCTACCGGAACGCAGAACCCAACCTCCGCAGCGTGATGACACCGGGACGTCAATTTGGCGATGCGCTCTTTCTCGAATACCTCGATCAAAAATGGACCTTTAATCAGTTCTTTAAAGCAGTCGATGCCCTAGCAGGCCATCTGCAAACGGTGTGTGGCGTGCAGCCCGGAGATCGCGTTGCGATTGCCATGCGCAATCGTCCAGAGTGGTTGGTTGCCTTTGTGGCGATCGTCGAGTGCGCGGGTGTTGCGGTCCCGCTAAACAGCTGGGGCAAAACCCAAGAGCTGCAACAGGGACTGGAAGACAGCGCTGCAGGAGTGGTTGTCTGCGACTCGCCGCGGTTCAACTTTATTCGGGCTGCCGATATCGATGTGACGACACTGCTGGTGGACGCAGAGCCCACTGACGAACCCGACTATCACTGGCGCACGGCCCTGCAAGCACAGTTGTCGGCGACCCCAGTGGACGCCGAACCCAGTGACCCCGCAATTTTGCTGTTTACATCAGGCACAGCCGGAAACCCAAAGGGCGCCTTGTTTACGCACACCAACGCTTGCCAGGCGCTGATGAACATCGAGCTGATCGGCGCGGCGACCTATATGACCAACACCGATGCGATGAATCGGCAAATGGGTTCCGGCACGCCGGCGAAAACACTTCTCGCCGTACCGCTTTTTCATATCAGCGGTCTGTTTTCGCAATTCATTATCAACCTCCGACATGGTCGTAGCCTGTATCTCATGTACAAGTGGGACGCGAAGGAAGCACTCCGCCTGGTGCGCGAATCGGGCATCACCGTCCTCATGGGAGCGCCTACAATGCTGCTCGACTTGCTTGGGCGAGAAGATGCCACCCCCGCAGACTTTTCGGCCATTGCCAATGTCAGTGCAGGCGGAGCAGACACCCCGCCACTGCTCCATGACCTCTATCGCCGACAGATCCATGAGAGCCTTGCGGGTGCAGGATGGGGTTTGACCGAGAGCGGGGGGACAGGCGCCGCGTTCACCGGCTTTTATGCGCATGAGCGCCCCGGCGCGTCGGGCTTCCCAAGCCCGATCATGGAGTTTCGGTTCTGCGATGAGCACGGCGAACCTGTGCCTGTTGGAGAGCCGGGCGAGATGTGGGTGCGATCCGGCGCGACAATCTCCGGCTATGTCTCAGGCACAACAGATAGCGCTGACTTCGAAAATGGGTGGATGGCCACCGGAGATATTGGCTACATCGATGACGAGGGACTCCTCTACATCTGCGGCCGCGCCAAGGACATGGTGCTCAGAGGTGGGGAGAATATCTATCCCAGCGAGATCGAAGCGATCCTCCTCGAGCATCCCGCCTGCGAGGAAGTGGCGGTCATCGCGTTACCCGATGCCACCTGGGGTGAAATACCAGCAGCTGTTGTCCGAACCGGTGTCGAGGGTGCTTTGGGCGAATCAGAATGGCAGGATTGGTGCAGAGAGCGCATGGCCGCATACAAAGTACCCAGCCAATGGCAATTCACCAGCGATCCCCTGCCCCGCAATGCGGTGAACAAATTGTTGAAGCAAACAATCCGGGAGCAGTTTTTCTCATGACGCGCTCCAGCGTGCACCGAGGATCTAATGACCGATAACGACACCTTTCGAGAGGATGTCCGCAGCTGGCTGGAAACCCATTGCCCGGTCTCCCAACGTCAGCCCATTGTGCGTGAGGAGCAGATTTGGGCGGGGTCGAAATCGAGCTTTCCATCTGACGATGCGCGTCAATGGTTCGAAGCCATGCGAGACAAGGGTTGGACAGCGCCCACCTGGCCTCAGGAGTATGGCGGAGGAGGTCTAAGCGATGACCAGGCACGCATCCTCGAGCAGGAAATGGCGCGACTGCAATGCCGCCCCGCCCTGTATGACATGGGATTGTGGATGCTCGGGCCTGCTCTACTAACGTACGGCTCGCCCGAGCAAAAGGCACTCCATATACCGCGTATCGTTCGCGGAGAAGTCCGATGGGCACAAGGATATTCGGAGCCCGGCGCGGGCTCTGATCTCGCCAGTCTCTCGACACGCGCAGAAGATCGGGGCGATCACTTTGTGGTGTCGGGCAGCAAAATCTGGACAACGCGGGCTGATGTCGCGGACTGGATCTTCTGCCTGGTCCGCACCGACCCCGACGCCGCGAAGCGCGAAGGCATCAGCTTTCTCCTTATCGACATGACCAGCGAGGGTGTCTCCACCCGACCCATCCCCCTGATCAGCGGCGAGTCCGAATTCTGCCAGACCTTTTTTGACGAAGTGCGCGTGCCAAAAGAAAACCTCGTCGGCGAACTGAACGGTGGCTGGCAAGTCGCCAAGGAATTGCTCAAGCACGAGCGGAAGTTGATGGCGACGATGGAAGCCATCACAGAAAAGGTCGACGTTGGGCTGGTCGATCTCGCCAAATCACGTCTAGCACTCTCAGAGGCGGGTCGGATTGTCGATGGCGACCTCCGCTCTCGGATCGCGACGCATTTGATGCACGCCGACGCGCTGCATCATCTCAATGAGACCATTTACCGGGGCATGAAGGCGGGACAGCTCGACCCTGCCCTGCCTCTCACGCTCAAGTACATCGGCACCACTGAACAGCAGCGAAAAGACGAGCTCATGTTGGAAATATTGGGCACAGATGGCCTCGCCATGACAGGCACCGACTCGGTAGAGCATGAGCGCATGGTGCGCAACTGGGCCTATAACAAAGCGCATACGATTGCCGGTGGCACGTCGGAAATACAGCTCAATATCATCGCTCGGCGCGGCCTCGGATTGCCCGAATAGGAAGCGGGAGATCATGATCCTCAACGATGAACAACGCATGCTACGCGATTCCATCGCGGACTTCTTGTCGAAAGAATCGCCCATCGAAGCACTGAGAGCATTGCGCGACGGCGAATCCGACCTCGCATGGGAGCCATCGCTCTGGTCCGGTCTGTGCGAACTGGGCGCGCTCGCTGTCGCCGCCCCCGAGGCGGAGGGGGGTCTGGGTTTTGGTCAAGTTGGCATGGGGGCCCTGATGCTAGAGACGGGGCGTACCTTGTGTGCGAGTCCACTGCTTTCAAGTGCCATCCATGCACAAGCCGTCATCCAGCATTGCGGGAGTCCCGAACAAATTGAGCGGCGCTTGCCCGGTTTATTGAGTGGCGACACCGTGGCCTGTGTTGCGATGCAGGAAGGCAGTCAGTTTTGCCCTGTACCCCGCTCTACCCGCTGGGATGGCAATACCCTCTCCGGCGATAAATCGCTGGTCATGGATGCAGGCTCTGCTGACTACCTGCTGATCTCCGCACTGGACCAGGCGAATCAACTTTGCATTGCGGTGGTGCCCCGCAACGCACCAGGCGTGACCATCCAATTGCAGAGACTCATGGACGGGCGCCAATACGGATCCGTGTTGTTGCGCGACGCCGAAGTCGAAGAATGGCTTGAGGGCGACGCATTGGACCAGGGTTTCACGCGAGCGCTCGACGAGGCAACAATCATGCTCAGCTGCGAGATGCTGGGCGCCAGTAGAGAACTCTTGGAACGCACCGTGGCCTATCTGCAGGAACGCGAGCAGTTCGACGTCAAAATCGGGACGTTCCAGGCACTTCAGCATCGATTAGCCACCGCCTACTGCGAGCTGGAATTGGCCGCAGCATCCGCCTTCAATGCGTTACTGGCAATGGACAACGGCGAACAGGTCCTGTCCGAGCACGCCAGCAAGGCCAAGACCCTCGTCGGGGACATTTTGCAACATCTCTCCAACGAAGCGGTGCAACTTCATGGCGGCATGGGCGTGACCGACGAAATGGACATCGGTCTGTTTCTCAAGCGCTCAAGGACCTGTAATCAACTCTTCGGTAACAGCGCTTTTCACCGCGACCGATTCGCCACGCTGCGTGGATTTTGATACCCACCCCGTTCGAAAAAGAAATTTCGAAAGAAAAGCAGCGGAGACTGCACTGAAGGAGAGTTCTGAATGTCTGTTCCCCTCAATGAAAAAGTGGCACTCATTACCGGCGCGGGTCAGGGGGTCGGGCAAGGCATTGCGTTCTCACTGGCCAAGCGCGGCGTGCGGGTTATCGCTGTTGGCCGGACCTTAGAGAAGTGTGAACAGACCTGCGCTCAGATCAGGGAGCGCTTTGGCACAGAGTGCCGAGCGCTGGAGTGCGATATCGGCAATCTGGAACAGCTGGACGCTCTCGTCACAGAAGCCCACCGCACCTATGACCGTATCGACATCTTGGTCAACAACGCCGTCTCTACGCACCCGCGACCTTTGATGAAACAGGACCTGGACTCTTTTCAGCAAAGCCTCCGCGTGGGGCCGGTCGCGACCCTGAGACTCATGCAGCTGATCCAGCCCCTCATGGTTGAGCGAGGTGAAGGTCACATTATCAATCTGGCAAGCACCGCGGCGATGCGTTGGGATAACGCGCGCTACAGTGCCTATGCCGCAGAAAAGGAGGCTATTCGCGCCCTATCGCGGGGGGCGGCTTGTGAATGGGGCCCGCTCGGCATCCGAACTAACGTGATTTTGCCCCACGCCAAATCACCGGCACTGGCGGGATGGGCAGAAGCGAATCCCGAGGAGGCAGCGGCCTTCGAAGCTTCCATCCCTCTTGGGCGCATCGGTGACTGTGAGAACGATATCGGTGAATTCGTTGCCCTGCTGTGCTCACCCGAGGCGGGCTACGTGAACGGTCAAAGCATTGCGCTGGATGGTGGGCAGGCCAACCTCGGCTAACAGTCTGCAGCGGGTCAGCCAGCGGTTGAATCGGTGGTCAAAAACTGACCATACCAGCGGCGCATTTTGGCAAAGGGCCCGTCGCCGTCACAGAGCATGGGTTTTTCCAGATAGCGCTTGTGCGCCCAGATGATCATGTCTTCTTCCATCTGCTGGCAGATGTTCTGAATGATCGCCTTGCCCACTGTTTGCCCGAGCGTCTCGAGCGTTGCCTTGGGCTGAATGAAGGCGTAATGCGCCCGGGTTAATTCGGGACTAATGGGCGTCACATTCGCCATCAAGACCGTGTCGTAAATACCCGAGAAACGCACCACCGATAGACCGGCACCAATATTGGCATTCTCGATCGTTCCCTCTATGACACCTTTTGGCGTCGGGTTGCGCGTCTTGAGCAAGCCGCGTCGGGTGATGCCGTCGAACTCAGTAACCTCGGCGTCCGGGACATCATCAGTACCGTGAACAAAGTGAAAGTGCGCGGGATCAACCGCATTCTCGGCCATCTCCTGCATGTGCACTTCAATATCCCAACGATAAATATCGAGTGCCGACCAGTCTGGGTGGTCGGGCTGGGCCTCCGGAATCTCAATCGGCTCATAGGTGGGCGCGATCTTGTCTGGGTGATACCACACCAGAATCGTCTGGTTGACTTCGCGCACTGGCCAGCACGCTATCACCTGCTCGCCCTTGGCGACGCGCGGCGGTAGATTTTTTGCATAAGGAACGTGCGTGCACTCCCCCTCGCCGTTGTATCGCCAACCATGGAACGGACACTCGATCGACTCTCCAACCACGCGGGAGCCCCCGCCGGCCTGATCGCGGATACCGTAGCCAAGATGCGCACCCATATGCGGGCAATACGCATCCAAAACTTTCGCGGCGCCGCTTTCAGTGCGAAAAATAACGAGCTCCTGGTCGAAACAACGCAAGGGCTTGGACTCACCAATCGCCAACTCGTCGGAGTAAAGGACCTGAAACCAACCCCAGGGCATGGGCAACGGGCACCGAGGCGCGGTATCGCTGGCAATCACCATTTTGTGCTCTCCAGATTCAGGCCCGGACCGCAGCGCCGCCATCGACGCTCAGGATCTGGCCAGTGATGTAAGACGCGCGATCTGAGAGCAGAAAGCAAACTGCCTCGGCAATTTCCGATGGCTCGCCGAGCCGACGCATCACCGCGGCCTTTTTCAAACCTTCCGCAATTTTGGGCTGCTCTTCCATATAACGTTCGACACCCGGCGTGCGAATGACACCCGGGCTGATCGCGTTGATGCGAATACCTTTATGTCCGTATTCCGACGCAGCACTTTGCGTCAGTGTATTCACCCCACTTTTGGCTGCCGCGTATGCCGCATTGTAAGGCTGCCCTCGGAGCGAGGCATTGGATGAGATATTCACGATGCTGCCACCACCGCCCAGTAACATCGCTGCCACTTCATGCTTCAGGCAAAGAAACGTGTTGGTCAGGCACAGTTCAAGTGTGTCGTCGAATACTTGCTGTTCATAGGTATGGATTTCGCCAGATCCGTGACTCACTGCGGCGCTGTTACAGGCAATGTCCAGTGCGCCAAAGTGCTCAGTGCAACACGCCACGAGCGCTTGAACTTGCGTTTCTTCACTCACATCCGCTGTAAATGCGATCGCCTCACCACCCGTTGACTCGATGAGCGCAACCGTCTCAGTGGCCGTCTCGATATTGAGATCTGCTGCCACCACCCTAGCGCCCGCCCCAGCCATCGCTATCGCAATCGCACGACCGATTCCGGCGCCTGCGCCAGTAACAATGCCTGCTTTGCCTGCTAATTCCGACACGGTTGGCCCTCTGCCGCTCGCTGCTTTTCGTTAACCCGCACACCCCCCGACGCATATCATCGGAGACAAGCCGCCACACAGCACGCGCTCTGCGGTTGCCCTCGGGCATCGTCGCTTTGGACGATTAATCCCTGCGACAATCGCGTATTGTACAGGCCACGAATTTCAACGCAGTCGGCGCCAACAAGCGACGCGCAAAAGGACTATGACGGGGAGCGACAAGGTCGTTACCCATTGGGGCAACCGCGGGACTGGTCACTCAGTGCCGCGACGACGCGCAAGCCAGCGTATCAGGGAGGAATATGATTACCGACGCCTTTCGATTAGACGGCAAAGTGGCCCTTATTACCGGTGCCAGCAAGGGCATTGGCGCAGGCATCGCCAGCGCTTTTGCAGAGATGGGTGCCCATGTAGCGCTCATCGCGCGTTCCGAGCCAGAGCTTGCGGATGTCGCCGCCGCGGTCACGGAGCACGGGGTCACTGCCCTCCCCCTCGCCTGTGATATCACACAGGACGACGCCCTCGGGGCTGCGGTTGAAAAACTGGAATCGAAGTTTGGCAAGCTCGATATTCTGGTCAACAACGCGGGCGGCCCGGGCAAAGGCTATGGCTCGCTGGACCAGGTCGACCGCTCCCGGTTTGATCACACGCTGGATATCAATCTCAGTTCTGCCTATTCGCTGACGCATCTGACACTGCCTTTATTGCGGGCGGCGGATCAGGCCACCATCGTCAACATCTCGTCTGCGTTGGCATGGATGGTGGACAGCCGCTTTGCGGCATACGGCGCTGCCAAAGCCGGCATGGAACAGATGACTCGCATTTTGGCCTATGAGCTTGCCCCTGATATTCGGGTCAACGCGATTGCGCCGGGCGCTATTGAAACGCCGAGCACCGCATTTATCACTGCCAATCCCGATATGTTGGAGAGCACGGTTCGCTGGATTCCTCAGGGTCGCATGGGGCAGCCTCTTGATATCGCGCTGGCGGCGCTATATCTAGCCTCCCCAGCCAGTGGCTTTGTCAGCGGCAAGGTACTGGAGGTCGACGGCGGGATGGCAGCGCTACCCGGGAGCGCTATTGAAAGCAAACTGATGGAAAAAGATCAGAGCTGAGGATCCAACATCATGGCGCACTATCTGATCACCGGGTCGGCCACTGGCATCGGCGCAGCCATCAAGACACGGTTGCTGGCCGAATCGCACCGTGTCTCCACCATCGACATCCGAGACGCAGACGTTCTGATTGACCTGTCGGATGTCACAGAGCGTCAAACGCGGCTTGCGGAATTAGCGGCGCAAGACATGGAGTATGACGGCATCATCACCTGTGCTGGTGTCGCCTCCCATTTCCCGGATACCGCAAAGATTCCGGCCATTAATTTTTTCGGCTCCGTTGAGGTTGTGGAGACACTGCTTCCAAGGCTGAGCGCTGGTGCAAAGATACTTACGATCAGCTCTAATTCCGCGCCCCAATCGCAAAATACCGAGTTAGTCGCGGCGATGCTGGCCGGTGATGAGGAGACCAGTCGGCAACTGGCATCCAGTGGCTCCGGACACGAGGCCTACGCATCCAGCAAGCTCGCCATCGCTCGCTGGGTGCGACAGCGCGCCCCGGCATTGGCGAGTCAGGGCATAACGGTCAATGCGATTGCGCCTGGCTATATTGAGACACCCATGACCTTAGCGGTCGCCGAAAGCGAAGAGTACGGCGCGGCGATTCGCGATTTTGTTAAAAGCATCCCAATTGGTCGGGCCGGGCAGCCAGAGGACGTATCGCAACTGGTGCAATTTTTATTATCCCCCGCCGCTGACTTTATGACCGGCAACGTGATCTTTCTCGATGGCGGTCACGATGCCCTGTTTCGCCCCGAGGCGATCTGAGTGATTGCTCAGAAAATATCTGGCGTCAGTCGCCTTGGCCCGTGGCCATGATCGAGAATAATAAGATGACTTCAATGTCTGTCGGAGCCCACCCCTGATGGGTTCGTGCGCCACCCGAGGGCTGACTCGCTGGGTAGTTTGGGCACTCGCCGCAGTCGCACTCGGTTTTATCGCCGAGCCGCGCGCAGCCTGCGACGCTAACTCACCGACAAGGGTGGCGCTATTTGGGGATCTGCACATCCACACCGGTTTAAGCTTTGACGCGTTTATTTCAAGCATCCGGCTGGGGCCTGAGGATGCCTATCGATACGCAAAAGGTGAACCCATCAGGCTGCCGGGCGCCGACGGACAACCCGCCGATGAAGTGACGATCAACAGACCGCTCGATTTTGCAGCCGTCACGGATCATGGAGAATTCCTCGGGCAGGTCTCGGTGTGTGCAGCGGATACCGGCCTCGCTCGGTATTGGCCTCTCTGCGCGATGAGTCGGGCGGACAATATTTGGGTGCAGCTCCTGGCAGCCAGTTGGTGGACCTCGCTCGGCGGGCAAGCGGAAGACGAACCAACGCCATCGTTTGCCTGCGTTCTGGGTGACTGCGAGCAGGCCCAGCTTGATACCTGGATAGACATACAAAAAGCTGCCGCTAAGCATCAAGACGACTCGGGGGACTGCCAGTTCACCACATTCAATGCCTACGAATACACGCAGGCGAGCGCCCAAAATAACATGCACCGCAACGTGATCTTCCGTAACGATCGAGTGCCAGAAAGGCCCGTAACAATCTATGAGACGGGACAATCTGTGCCGGCCTTGTGGGAAGCACTCGACACACAGTGTCTCTCCCGAGGTGACGGCTGCGATGTATTGGCCATCCCGCACAACAGCAATCTGGCAGGCGGGATGATGTTTCCGGACCCGACTACGCCAAAAGAGGCGCTCTTGCGCCTCAAAATGGAGCCTGTGGCTGAAATCGTCCAACACAAGGGGGCTTCTGAATGTCGATACAATCGGCTCCTTGGCGCCGGCGTGTTGACGCGAGATGAACTCTGCGACTTTGAGCAAATCGACAGCGACAATCTCCACATGCTGGGCAGCGTCGACGGGGAAATGCGCTCAGAACGCGGACTCGCGGTGCCCTTAGAGGCTTTCGCAGAGCGCAACCTGCTGCGAAACGTACTGAAGGACGGCCTCAAACTGGAGGCTCAGACGGGCACCAATCCCTTCCAGCTCGGCTTTA
>JBELDB010000009.1:0-38261 GCA_042094525.1 Congregibacter sp.
TGGCGTATTTGGTATCGCGCTACTTCGGCGTGCGCAGCTACGCCCGCATCTACGGGGCTCTGTATGCACTGTTTGGCCTTGGTGCTGGCTTTGGACCCGCGGTCTTTGGCGCCGTGTACAGCAACACCGGCTCCTATGATCAGGCGCTCTATTACTCTATGTGGGGCTTCATTGTCTGCTCGCTGGCGCTGCTCCTGCTGGGCCGCTACCGAGACGATCAGCTCAAGGCCATGGTCTGAGAAAACAATGAAGCCGGAGCCCGCGCTGAAGCGAATCGATGCCTCTGAAATGCCGGAGGACATTGCCTCGGCGTGGGAGGCCTCCATGGCGCTGCGCGGTGATGCCACGTTCTTTGAGGTCTTCGCGAATCACCCGGATCTTTATCGTTGGTACGTGGGCTCTTTCTACGGAGAGGTGTTCCGCGGCGGTAAAGTGGCTCAACCCTATAAAGAGCTTCTGCGACTTAGGCTCTCCACCCTGCACGGTTGCCGCTTCTGTAATCAGGGCAATCGTCAGGATGCGCTCGCGTCGGGCCTGACTGAAGAACAAATTGACGCCTTTGATGACCCAGAGAATGGCCCGTTCACCGATGCCGAAAGAGCCGTGTTGGCGCTAGGAGAGCAACTGGCTCTCACACAGCCCGAGGGCACACTGAATCCCGCGCTGCACCGCGAACTTGCCAAGCACTTTAGTGACGCTGAAATCCTGGAGCTGGGATTGGTGGGTGGCATTCTCGCGGGGGTCGCCAAGTTTATGTTCGCCTACGATCTGGTAGAAAAAGAGGACACCTGCCCGTTTCATCCCTCGGGCAAGTAATGAAACTCATCCAACAGCATCGGAATCCGCTCTGCAGAGGCTGAAAACCTCCCTCGGCCCTGAACCAGAGCATCAGCCGGTGGAGCCTCAGCTCCAGTTTACGCAGTGCACCCTGACACCTTCCGGTTGATGATCAAATCAATCTGGACTCATTAAATCCCCAACCTGGTTGACCCAAATTACGCTGGGCAAAATGGTCAGCCGCAAACTCAGCGCTGCGATTTTCATTTAACTTTACAGCACTGTACAGTATATGTAATCTGTTTCTCGAAGACACGCAGACAGTGACTCGATCATTCAAGGCACCAGCACATGACAAGCATATTTGACTACGCCATACCCAATCACGTACCTGAAAAGCTGGTTTTTGCGCTAGATGGCGATACTCACCCTGAATTGAAGAAAAACCCCTTCAAGGTATATGCGAACCTGGCAAACGAGGCACCACCAATATTTTTCAACCCGGCCGCCTTTCAGGGAGCTGGCGGTTGGTCCATTTCTGACGGAGCTATTATCAAGGAAGTGCTGCAGAGTCCCGAGCTGTTTTCCTCCAAGAACAATACGGGATTCTCCTTTCTGCTGGGGCAGGAACTGGATTTGATTCCACTGGAGATTGATCCACCCCAACACCGCGACTACCGCTCGCATTTCAACGTGCCCCTCTCCCCCAGAGAGGTGGCCAAGCGGGAAGACGCCATTCGTGCATCAGCCGTTGAACTCATAGAGGTATTTCGCTCAGAAGGTCACTGCGATTTCGTGGAACAGTTCGCGGTCCACTTTCCTGTAAGGATTTTTATGGATCTTTTCGGAATGCCCAGAGAAGATTTCAACAAGATTCTTGACTACGAATACAAGCTGCTTCATGTCTCCAACACGATAGAAACCCGCGCCCAGGCGGCAAGGGACATTTACGGCTATCTCCTCGAACTGATTGCCGAGAAGCGGGCTAACCCTAAAGATGATCTGGCCTCATCTATCCTCGAATTCACGGTAGATGATCGACCACTCACTGATAAGGAAATCATGGGGATGTACTTCCTGCTCTTCGTCGGCGGGCTTGATACGGTCGCCTCTTCTCTTGGCTTTGCCTGGCGCTACCTAGCAACCAACCCTGCAGCGCAGCAAGCGCTTAGAGACAACCCTGATCTGATCCCAAGTGCTGTGGAAGAATTCTTCCGTATGCACTCTGTGGTGGAGGTCAGGCGGAGTGTCACGGAGGACATGGAGTTTCATGGGGTACAACTGAAGCAAGGCGACTTCGTCAATTGCATCACCGCAGTCGCCAGTCTGGACAGTAAGGAGTTTTCAGATCCTCTGACTGCAGATTTTGAGCGCTCACCCAACCGACACTGCGCGTTCGTATTCGGGCCGCATCGTTGCATGGGTTCCAACCTAGCGCGCCTCGAAATCCGGATTGCTCTGGAAGAATGGCTGAACAGGATTCCCGATTTCTCAGTGGCGCCAGACACAGATATCGACGTCAACTATGGAGCCGTTGTATCACTGGCGAAACTTCCCCTGGTGTGGTGACGCCGTTTGGGACGCAGGGGACATTTTTTTGAATGGGCAATGACATGACAACAATAGAAGAGCGGGTCTATCAGGCATTCTCTGCCGCGATAAATAGCGGGGATCTAGTGGGCGCTTTCGAACACGCCACTGAGGATATGAAATTCAGAGTGGTGGGGTCCCACCCGGAGATCTGCCGCGAGTTCCAGGGGATGAACGACATCCTCCAAAACTGCTGGATGAAGGTGTTCGAACATTTCGACGAGAACGGGGTCCAGACTACGGTGAATCGCATTGTGGCGGGGGATGGCGTGGCTTTTGTCCATTTCTCGAGCCAAGCGACGGGTCGTTCGGGGATGGCCTATCGCAACGAATATGTGCACATGCTGCAATTCGAAGGCGACAAGATCTCCAGTATCACCGAGTTCCTCAATATGGACTTACTCAACCAGTTGTTAGATCAATAGCCCGCACTTAGGTCACAAGCATGAGCAAAGAAATCACCCGCCGGGATTTTCTGGATGGCGTAGCGATATCCATCGGCAGCGCTGCCCTACTGGGCTCTAAAACGGCGCTCGCCGCCGCGGTTGAGGCCGCCTCAAGCGACACCGGTAATTACTATCCGCCAACACTCACTGGCATTCGTGGCAGCCATGAAGGCGCCTACGAGGCGTCCCATGCGCTGGCCTGGCGCGGTGAGAAACCCTCCAGCTACACTGATCTAGAGGAAGAATATGACCTGATCGTAGTCGGTGCGGGTATCAGCGGTCTGGCTGCCGCCCTGTTCTACCAACAAAAGGCGGGCAAAGACGCTCGCATCCTGATACTGGATAACCATGACGACTTCGGTGGCCATGCCAAGCGAAACGAATTTCACAGCCAGGGCCAGATGTTGCTCGGCCCCGGTGGCAGCGGTAACTTCCAGGATTCTCATCTCTATTCCCAGCAATCCAAAGAACTCATCCGCGATCTTGGCTTCGATCTAGACAAGGTGGGAGATGCCATGGCACCGGGCTGGGGTATGGCAGACGCGCAGGTTGATGTTGGCCTCTATACCGACAGGAAACACTTCGGTGAAGATAAAATCATCAACGGACCCTGGATGGGCACTTGGTTCGGCTTGGGCAACTACCGGGAACTGATTCAATCCTTGACCGTGCCCGCCTCAGAGCAACAAAAGCTCATCGCCTTTGTGGAGGGCACCCTCGAGCTGCAGAAGGCAATACCCGAGGAGAATATTAAGCGCTTCCTCAAGAGCACGACCTATCAGGAGTTCCTAACAGATTACATCGGACTCACGGAACCCACTTCTTCACTGTGGAACACCATTATCGGCGTCACTTTCTGCCTTTACCCAGATTCCATCTCGATTGCCGAGGCGCTCAAGTGGGGAGTGCCTGGCTTCAGCGTGCTGGGAGAGGAAGCCTACGCGGCCCTCGCAGACACGCTGATTATGGAAGAATCCGATATCGTCTGGATGCCCGATGGCAATGCTTCCCTAACCAGGCAAATGGTGCGCCGACTGATTCCCGCTGTCGCTCCCGGCGACACGATTGAAGACGTGGTCACGGCCCGCTTTGACTACAACAAACTGGATCTGCCAAATCACCGGGTTCGTCTGCGACTCAACAGTTCCGCAGTCAACGTAAACAACACTGCGGACGGCTCGGTATCGGTAGCCTACGTCACACACGGCAAAGCCTTTCGAGTAAAGGGCAAACATTGCGTATTGGCCTGCTATAACGGCCTCATACCCAGTCTTTGTCCAGATATGCCCGAGGATCAGAAAGAAAACCTCCGCTACAGCGTCAAGGTACCCCTGATTGCTACGAATGTGCTGATTCGTAATCGTCACGCCTTTAACAAGGCCGGGGTTGAAGTATTTCACTGCCCCACCAGCCACTACCAGCTGGTATCCAGTGCGCCCCCCGTTTCAATTGGCGACTACAAGTCGAACGGCGATGCCAGTTCGCCCATGCTCATCTACATGCTGACTTCGCCAACAGACAGAAACAACGGCAGCCAGAGCGGCAGGGATCTATATCGCCAGGCCAGACATAAAATCTATACCACGACCTTCGCCAACTATGAGCAGGATATACGCGAGCAGCTAAACGGCATGTTTGGCGCTTTTGGCTTCGATGCAGACCGGGACATCGAAGCGATTACGATTAATCGCTGGTCACACGGTTACGCCTATGACTACATGGAACTTTACGACCCAGCATGGCCAGAGGGCGAAGCGCCCCATGAGCAAGGTCGAAAGCCCTTTGGTCATATCAGTATTGCCAATTCAGACTCTGAGAACCGGGCTTACCTCGACGGCGCTATCGACGCCGCGTGGCGCGCCGTTAATGAGCAACTGGGTAATGCGTAAGCCCATCGCCTAACCGCGGTTGAATGGCGAATTTTGCCGGGGAGGCAGTCATGCAAGACAATCCACTCCAGTACCTTTCGGACTATGTAGCAATCAGGCAACTGAATGCCACGTACAACCGCTACGCCGACCTCGCGGACGGCAAGTCTTACTCCAGCCTCTTCACTGAGGATGCCGAGTTCAATATCGTCGGTGAGGGAATCTACGTCGGGCGTGAGCAGATTGCGGCCCGCTGCAATGCCACGACGACCGCTGTACACGTCACCACCGAACCAGAGTTGGACATCATCGGCGATATCGCTCAGCAGCGCGTTCGCATGCTCACCGTTCTTCAGGACGGAAACGGCACCCGCAATGAATTTGTGGCCTCCGGCTGGTATATCGATGAGCTAAAGCGAACCGAGGAAGGCTGGCGCTACCATCGACGCCGAGTGGAACTGGACTTGGATATCAATGCCGTTCTGGCAAAAGTGAAGTAAAGGGCACAACAGCTCACCATTATTTTTCAGAGGTTAAGCAATGAGCACGACCACTCGATTAGACAGTCAAATCAACAACGCCGCATATCTGTCAGCCATCATCCTTTTCGTATTCACAGTGGTGAGCATGTTCGGAGTCTATGACGCTCCAACTGGCAGCACGGCCGCTGAGAAAGTCGCCTGGTTGAATAATAACAACAGCGGTTTTGTGCTCAGCTGGGTCACCCAGATTGTTCAGGTTTTCACACTGACCATTATTTTTGCTGCCGCATGCTGGAAGGTTTTCAGCGTTAACCCTCTGGCTGCAGTATCAGGCGGTATCATTTTGATGCTAGGCACCATGGCCATTCTCATCACAAAGGGTACCGAACTCTGGATCGTACCCCTCGCCGCTCAGGACCTGGCGGCAGGGTCACCCAGTCAAGAGCCGGGACTCACCCTGCTCTCTATCAATAGCCAGTCATATCCTTACAGCCTCACCACCTACTTCGACTACCTTGGGCTCTGGCTCTGGTCTGTGACAGGCTTACTGGTTGCTCGCCCACTGTTCCAGTTCTCAACCAGTGCCAAGGTCGCCGCTATCAGCCTGGGTCTCTTCGGTGTTATCTATCCCGTCTTTTACGGCTTACTAGTCACCGGCGTGATTCCTCTTAAAGACATCACTGACTACAGCACCTTCATGCTGCTTGCGTGGATTGCGGCATTTGCATTGGGGATTTACTGCCGAGGGGAGTCAAAAGCCGACGCGTGAATAACAACCAGTGCTAGCGCTGGCAAGGCAGCCAGCGGCTTGATGACGCGCTCACGCCTTCATGCTTGAAAACAAGCGCAACATAACCACGCCACTGATAATCAGTGTGATGCCCAAAAATCCCGGCAGATCCATCTTCTGCCCATAGAACACGGCTCCGACGATGGTGATCAGCGCGATGCCCAAGCCGCCCCAAACTGCATAAGCGACGCCAATGGGAATCGTTTGGAGAACAAGGGACAGAAAGTAGAAGGACGTCCCATATCCCACCACCACGATGAGACTCGGCAGCAACCTGGAAAATCCTTCTGAATGCATCAGTGCACTCGTGGCCAGCACTTCAGCGATGATTGCAATGATCAGATACCAATAACCCACGTTACCCCCCTCAGTCCATCGGATCGCAGAGCAACGCTTTGGCGTGGATGGTATCCAAGTACTCGCGCCGCTCAATGATCAAGCCGTCGCGAACAATGATCAGATAGTGATACTGATTGCAGTAGACCTTGCCGTCAGCACGAACCCCGTAAGACTCCGCTTCTAGCGCCACCCGCTCTCCCTCCACGGTTAGAGCATCAATCGTTAGCTTTAATCCCTCAGGAAAGCGCTCGGCCACCATGGCGTGGATTTCTCCAAGGCTGGCCAGATCGTGATATCCCCCAAGAGGCCAGTGACCTTCACCTAAAATCCATGTCGTGGCATCCGGCGCAAGCCGTGCAATGGCGTCTGCGAAACGCCCAGCAGATATGTCAGCGTAATATGCCCGCACGACGGCTTCCGGGCCAAGCGACTGTTTTGAAGGTTCCATCAGTCCGGCGGCGGTTAGGAGTCCGGAACCTCAGCTGCTCCTTGCATGAACTCAGTGTCGACGACAATCAGTTCACGATAGCGCTCGGGCATATCCCAACCTCCGACATAGCCCTTAGGCACAATCAGCGAATCTCCCGCCTTATACTCAAACTCTCCACCACTATCCGGCGTGAGAATCAGTCGACCCTCAAGAATCGTAATGAATTCGTCATACAGCGCGCCTTCGATTCGGACCTTGCCAGGCCCCGCCTCATAGATAGACACCATTATTTTGCCGGTATGAAAATTGTGCGTGCTGAAACCTGCCGGCTCGCCCTCTTGAGAGATATTCTCGTCATCACCGAATTCCGAGGGGTCTCCAGCAGTCAGGCCCTTACCATCCAAAAAACTCTGCTCAACGGAAATTGGCAGAATCGGGGTTATTTCTTTGGAAACTTCTTCGCCCATGGCATTGACTCCTTATATGGCAAGCACAAAAGCCAGCGCTTGCCCGGTTGTAAACAGAGACATCATTGCCTCCCCAAGCGATCTCAAACAAAACTGCCTTGGGATCGCACCCGTCACTTAACGGTACCTGTGTTGACACGACCGCCCCCTCAGGAGGAGTGATCGTATTGGGCTAGAGCCGCCCCTTATTTATGGCCCACCTTCTGCTTTGGCATAGTCTGTATTGATGACGATGAGCTCTCGATACTTCTCAGGCATATACCAGTAACCTTTATAACCTTGGGGCACCACGAGTGACTCGCCCTGCTTAAACTCGACCGCATCCCCGCCATCGGGCGTGAGTATGAGGCGCCCCTCCAGAATGTGAACAAACTCGTCAAATAGGGCTCCATCAATGTAAACCCTGCCGGGCCCTGCCTCGTAGACAGCAACAAAGATTTTCCCGGTGTAAAAAGCGTGTGTATAGGAGTCCGAGGTGAAGTCCTCGTCTCGCGTCACGTTCTCGCCGTCAAACTCTGATGGATCAACCCGCGTCAGGCCTCTGCCCTCCAGATAGCCCTGCTCAATAGCAATCGGGATCACTGGCGTTGGCTCTGGAAGCGACTCCTGACTGTTGACGCTCTGGCCCAAAAGGAGAAGCAGTAACGTCGTAACCATCGTGGCGAAGTTCATCATTAGACACCTTAGATAGAATGTTGTTGCTGAAAATCCGGGATCAGCGCCTACTGCGCGATCGTGGACTGAGGGATAGCGACGTCTCTGGCGTTTTAAAAAGTAAAACCGCTAGCGGCTGCTAGCGGTTCCAGTGCTGAGATGTCAAAACCTAGAAGTCGTAACGCAACTCGGCTGTCACACTGCGGGGGCGACCGGGCACATCCCAGTAGCTACCGCCGCCGTCTCCAGAAGACATCGTGGCGTACTCCTCATCCGCGAGGTTGTCCGCCCTAATCGCTATTTGCCAGCCTTGGTCAAGGTGCGCCAGCGCAATGCGCAGACTCAGTAGGCCATAGGCTTCGATCTGCATCATTCCGTAATCCACGTCCCCCAGCTGCATATCTCGAGTGAGTGGGTCGTCGCGCCAACTGTACACCGCCGAGATGCTACCCAGCATGTTGTTGGCAAAGTTGACTTCCTGTCTGGCGCTGATGGTGTAGCTCGATTTAGGTGACCACATGCGGTCCACACCCTGCAGGGGCTGGGTAAGCCCAAGTTGATCTAACGACGTCTCATTTGAATCGCTTATCTCAGCGTCAAGCCAGCCCGCAGAAACGCCAAGCTGAAAACCGGGCAGGCTAGAAGGCGCCCATAAAAGGTCCACTTCCGCACCATAGTGCTCTGCATCACCCACTGTGCCGATGGTCATGAGGGTGCCCGTTGGGGACCCATCTGATGGCACGTTAATCGTTCCCTGGGCGTCCTGGTAGTCATAAAAGAACGCCGCCGCGTTAATCTGCAAGTCGTCGGTGGGGTTCGACTTGATACCGATCTCATACGAATCGTTGATCTCCTCAGCGTAGGGCGTCAGTTGGTCGTTGTTGTCGGTAAATGCCGCAAAGAAGCCCCCCGATTTAAAGCCTCGAGAGAATCTGGCATACAACATTGTGTTATCCGATATGTTCCAGTCCAAGCCAATATGCCCGGACCAGTTTTCCTCCAGAGAGGTCTCAAAACCTTCGACATCACCCAGGGGCACCGCAAATCCCTGAATGACGACCGTCGACAAATAATCAATGTCCTTGTCTTCATCGGTATAGCGGAGCGAACCATGAAGATTGAGGCGATCAGTAAGGTCATACCCCACCTGACCGTAAACAGCCCAGGTTTCAGTATCCTGCGTGTAGTTGGCAAGGCCTTCTGTAAAGGGAACAAAACCCAGCTCCGCCAGCGCTGCAACTGTAAAACTCTGCAGACTCTCGTTGGTGTCCTCCGCATACATGGCGCCTGCAAGCCAGGTCAAAGGTCCATCACCGGCACTTGTCAGGCGGAACTCCTGAGACCACTGCTCAAAATCGGTCTCCCCGTCAGGGAATCCCTCGGCACTGGATACAATGGCCAGCGGCGTGGCGTCGTAATCGAAGAACTGGAAAAAATCAAATTCGTAGTAAGACGTGATCGATTTGAAGGTGGTGTTCCCTAAGTCCCAATCGATGCTGAGGTTATAACCCGACCATTCATTATCCAGTCTATTAATAGGGTTCGAGACCACCGTTTCGCCGTTGGACTTCTGGTCAGCGGGAGTGGGGAGACCCAGCGTGAATCCATACAACGCATCAATCAGGTTATGGAAACCGATACAGCTCGAGTCATCACGCCGTCCTTGGTAGATCGCACCACAATAATCAAAGTTATAAGCATTGTTGTACGTGCCAGCCAAGCGCGGCAGGGGCGTTTCCGACTGATCCCGGCCGGAATCGATCTTGAACAAGATTTCCAAGTCGTCGCTGGGCGTAAATAACAGCTGCGCTCTCACCGCCTGGAAGTCGCGATCGCCGTGCTCGTCATCCTCCGGGGTTATCAGGGAATCCTGCCAACCGCCACCCTGGTCAGTAGTGACCGCGAGTCGATAGGCGAGTTTATTTTCAATAATGGGCCCGCCTATGGCGCCTTCCAGGCCCCAACGGTCCCATTGACCATAGGTCCCTCGCACGAAACCGCTTGTCTCGTTCAGGTCAGGCTTCGTAGACAGAATTCTGATCGCACCGCCCGTCGCGTTTCGGCCATAAAGCCCCCCCTGCGGGCCCTTGAGCACCTCAACACGATCGACGTCGAACAGGCCGATACCGCCGAGCGCGTTTGAGGTCATATACACCTCATCGTAGAAAATAGCGGAGACCGGCGTGTTATTGGCGTTAAAGTCTTCCAATCCGGCGCCACGAATAACCCATGTGGGCAGACCCGCACCCCGCGCGTCGGAGAGTTCAACGTTGGGGATCAACGCGGGCAATTGCTCCACATTCGTGAGCCCCAGCTCAGCGATCTGGGCACTGTCAAACGCCGAGATCGCGATGGACACGTCTTGGAGGCTCTGCTCCCGCTTCTGGGCGGTCACAATGACTTCTTCTAATTGCGCATGAGCCGTGAAGGGTGTCACTAACGCCGCCAAGGCTGCTGCAATTAGGGTTTTTTGTGCGGTTTTCATTCCATCACTCCCGTTATTTTGGTTGAGCTTGCGAACTTATATTTATACAGTGATGTAAAGTATATTGTTGTTTTACAGTCCTGTCTACAATATGCTGACATGTCATCCGACATGCTAATGCCTGTCGGATGACATGTAAAGTAGGCTACTGCCCAAACCCCAATCAGATCAAAAAAGCGAGAATCATGAAGACCATACTGACAACCCTGCTGCTATCACTTGCAGTGGCCAGCTCCCAAGGCCAAGCCGCTCCAGAACTCATCCCCTTGTATCCGGAAGCCGTTATAAAAGAGCCGCTCGATGAAATTCCGCCGTTCCCTGAGGATGAGCGAGGGGGGCCACAAAGCAATTGGATGACCGTCCTGCATTCGGGTGAAGTCACGGTCGCCGTGTATGAATCAACGCCTGTGCTGATTGAGATCAAAGAACCGTTCCCTTATGACGAGTACGTTCATGTCCTTGAGGGAGAGGTCACGCTGACCGACCTTGATGGCAACGAAAACACCTTCAAAGCAGGCGAGAACTTCCTCGTCCCCAAGGGCTTCTTGGGCACGTGGAATATGACGAGCCATTATCGAGAATTGATTGTTGTTGAAACCAAAGCCATGATGAAAGCAGAAGGTTTATAGGCTATTGCCCTCACATCAGTGACAGATAAACCTCTGACCATCATTGCGTGAAAACACTTCGGCGGCCGCCTAGAGCGCTCAGCCAGCGGCCGCTTTTCAATTCACATTGTCGCCTTCGTACGCGCTCCAGGCGGTGTTAACAAGGTAAGCGTAGAGCGCCTCTGCGCTGGCATCGTCCAGCTCCACCTGTGGCATACGCGGGGCGAGCAACCCGTCGAGTACGGCCTTCAAGTATTCGAGATTCACTGGCAGGCGCATGCGCAGATCGGCCGCCGCACCCCCGACGGATTGGCCGCCGTATCCGTGGCATGCCACGCATCCGGCGAGTTCATAAATAGTCTCACCCATCGTCGCCACCTCTGCTGGGTACCGGTCGACCGGCGGCTTTGGAAAGGTCAACTTAGCCGCCCAAGGGGGGGGCGGTGCGTCACCCCCCAAAGCAAATGCCAATAAGCGTGGCCGACTGCGCGATTCTGCGGTCGAGCTGTAATCCGTCAATCCGGCCGAAGCGGCCGATGTAGAGGGGGCGCCTGCCGGCACGACAATGTATTGGATGCCATCAGCGACAACTGTCGACGGTGCTGCGCGGATCGCGCCACCCGCAACGAAAGCGCCCAACTGCTCTCCCGAGATAGCATCGTAAGCATTCAGGTAACCCTCAGCCGTCCCCTGAAAAACGACCCCACCCGCCGTGTGTAGCGCCCCGCCGTTATAGGGCAATGCAAGGCGCTGTCTCCACATTTCACTTTGGCTGACCGGGTCCCATGCAATCAGCTCTCCAAACGCTTGCCACTCAGGGTCGCCCTCGGTGCTATGGCGGTGGTCATAGCTGTACTCCCCACTTGCGGTGCGCTCGCGTCGCTCCGGCGTGGTCAGCGCGGGGATGAAAAGCACGTTCCTCTCAGGGTCGAATGCCAGAGCAGTCCAATCGTGCGCACCTGCATTACTCGGGAGGATAATCGTAGGTTCACCGTCGGCCGCCTCCCAATAGCGTGCAGCTGGGTCAAAGATGGGGCGCCCTGTTTCGCTGTCGAGACCTTTCGCCCAGTTAACCGGCACGTAGTTGCGCCCGGACATGAATGCGCCGGTCTCCGCATCCAAAACATAGACAAAACCATTTTTCGGCACGCTGAGGACGACGCGCTTATCCACGCCGTTGATAGGCAGAGTAGCCAGCATAAGCCCGACCGCTGGTTCGTAATTCCACGCATTGCCCGGCACCTGAGTGAAGTGCCACTGGTAAGCCCCTGTTTGGGCATCAAGGGCAACGACAGCACTCGTGAACAACTCATCGCCCGCGTCTTCGCCCCGCTTTGTGGGGTCAGCAGGTGCGGGCGCGCCGGTTCCAATGATGAGCTGATCTAATTCGGCGTCGTAGACCATGGCATCCCAGACACTGCCGCAGCCTCGGGTGCTTTCATACCACCCCTCGCCCCAAGTCTTCAGCGCCATTTCGTAAAGCTCGCTGTCCTGCGGCTCATTGGGGTCGCCCGGCACAGTGTAAAAGCGCCACAGGTGCTCTCCTGTTTTTGCATCCACGGCATCCACATGGCCGCGATTGAGGCCCATGTCAGCACAAGAATTGCCGATGAAGACCTTGCCTCCACCAACGCGGGGTGCGCCGGAAATCATGTAGGCCTGCTCGCTATCACAGGTTTCAACCTGCCATTGCTCGACCCCGGTTTCTTGATCGATAGCGACCAGTCGGCAATCAGAGGTGCCGACGATGACCAGGTCCTCGTAGAGTGCGAGCCCCCGGTTCAGACTCCTTAACCAGGTCTCGAGAAATGAATTGGGGGGCCTATCGGCAAGCGGCTCGAAAGTCCAAAGCAATTTGCCCGTCTTCAGGTCATTGGCGAAGACCTGGCTCTGCGAGCCACTCTGGAAAATTCTTCCATTGCTAATGAGGGGATTGCCCACAAGCCCGTCCCGCGTGGGGAGATCAACCGCCCAGGCGAGGCCAAGATCAGACACAGTCTCTGTGTTGATCTGCGTGAGGCCAGAGTGATGCTGCATATCAGAGGAATTGCCGAGCACTGCCCAGTCCGTCGACTCCGCATCGCCCGCCAAAGGCTTGGGCGGTGGCTGATCGTTGGTTTCCAACGTACATCCAATGCCCATTATTGGAATCAGAACGAGCAACGCCCTTATAGCGGCCACACGCAACCACTCGAGATCCATAGCTACCCCCTATTACCGAAAGATCTAAAAGTATTTATACGGTAGTGTAAATCAATAGCTTAATTAAACAGTCACGCTTTGACCTGTAAGACCGATAAACGAAAAAAGCTGGACCCGGCGATCGAGCCGGCGTCCAGCAGAGAGGTTTCCCATCCTGAGCGCCGCTCCATGACTCAGCGCCCAGACATACGAGAATAATATTGTTTTACATCTCTGTAAACTTAATATACCAGCTCCGCCGGCCAAAACTGCCACTTTAAGCAACCCTGTCAAGCGACGCTGAGATCCTGCTTACCCAAAATACTGAAACTCTGGGTGGCGATTTTCCACTCACCGGCCACCTTGCTTAGCTCCCAGTCATAGTCGACGGTGAAGGTGTTGCGCTTGAATAAGGTCAGCATCTTCAGCCGCGCGGTCGCGCGCAGTTCGCTGCCCACTTCGGAATAGAAACCGGTTGCGTGATGCCCGAGGCAGTCGGGCGCAGACTCGAAGAACTCCCTGATTTGCGCGTGCCCATTAAAAATCTTTCCGTAGACTGCACTGGCATCCAAATGGGCGTCTTGTGCAAAAAGGGCGAGCGCGGCATCCCAATCTTTGCGATCGCAGGCATCGCAATACCGCGCACCCATTTCGGCTATGAGTAATTTATCCGCCAATACGTCTTCATTCATTATTTGTGACCTCTCTGGATTTTTGGGGTTGGTGTCGTCTAGTCAAGGAAGTTGGTCGGACGCTTCTCCTTCAATGCCCTGAGTCCTTCCTTGAAGTCAGGGTGCGTCAAAGCCGTATTCATATCAGTGACCGATCGTGTGTAAGCATCTGAGAAATCACCCTCGGCATCAAAGTTGAGCTGTCTTTTCATACAAGACAACGAGTAGGAAGCACTCTCTTTGGCGAGTTTTTGGGCATAGCGGAGCGTTTCCTCAAGAAGCTGATCGGGCTCATACAGTTTCTGTAACCATCCAAGACGCAGGCCCTCCTCTCCCGAGAACTTGTCACCCTCCAGCAAGATCTGCATCGCATTTGCCTTACCCATAATGCGCGGCAGGATCCACCCGAGGCCGTACTCAGCAGGCAGCCCCAGCTTAGAAAATGCGGTTTTCAAAACACTGTTGCGCGCACCGAAGCGCAAGTCCGCATAGCTGGCAACGATGAAGCCGACGCCGGCGCAGCGGCCATTTACAGCAGCAATGACAGGCTTTTCAATACACCAGGGATAGGCGTGGTTTCGCCTGAACGCTTCAGGCGCGGTCTCGGGGTACGGAGGCAGTTCAAGTTGAGCTTTTTGGTATGCGCCACCTGCGCTTTCAATCGTGCTGAGCTCACTCGTATCCGCCCCCACACAGAAGTCATCGCCGATACCCGTCACCACCACCACCCTGACGCTGTCATCGGTGTGGGCGTGGTACAAGGCCCAGCGATACTCGACTGACATGCGGCCACCCCAGGCGTTTCGTCTGGCGGGATTATTGAGCGTGACCAGCGCCACGCCACGATTGACCTCGTAAGTAATTTTGTCAAATTCACTGAGCTTCATAGCCATGTCCTGCCGAAGATGTAGCCGTCAGGCGTCAGTTTCATGAGTTCGCCAGCCATGTTGGAATCGTCTCTGGCTCGCGGACTGCAGCTAACGTCGCTGCAACCAGCTTCTCTTTCCAGCGCCTGATACTGCCAAGCCGCAAGGCGAGCTCTCTCGAGCGTTTCAGGTAAAGGTGACAATCAACTTCCCACGTAAAACCCATCCCCCCATGAAGGTGCAGGCCCTCGCGGGTCGCGAATTCGAGACTTTCACTGGCGCTAACACGGGCAGCGCTCGCCGCTATCGGTAATTCCTCGCTATCAGCAGACAGCGCCCAAGCTCCGTAAAAGGCGTTTGACCTGGCCAATTCGTTGCGGGCATACATCATTGCAAGCTTGTGCTTGACCGCCTGATAAGAACCAACAGTTCTGCCAAAAGTAGAGCGCTGGAGCACATGTTCGATCGCCATTTCGCGGCATCGGTCGGCCCCTCCCACCTGCTCGAAGGACATCACTACGGCAGCTCTATTAAGGAGATCATCCAGCGCCGCCCCGCCATATGGGGCGTCACCCAGCGGTTCCGCCGGATGCCGGTAAAAATTCAACCTCACATTCGCCTGCGAGGGGTCCACCGAATTCAGGGGCAAATGAGTAATGGTGGCTCGACTCTCACCAGCGGAAGGATTGAGCTCAGTGATCACCAGCTCGAGCTCTGCCTGAGCGTCACGGACACCCAGCACAGCAATATCAGCCAGCGCACCAAAGGGCACCGGCCACATTGCGCCATTCAAGTACCCATCCCTCATTTGCACGCGCTCAACGCTTTCTGAGGCACCCGCAACGTGCTCTGCCTCTGCCCAGGCCACAGTCCCGATGATCTGACCGCTGGCCAAGCCAGGGAGGTATTTGTCTTGCTGCGCCTTCGATCCAAAGCGCAGAATAGCCTCCGCGGCGAGGTAAATACTTGAAGCGAAGGGAACGGGGGCAACCACCCTGCCCAGCTCTTCTGCCAACACACAGAGCTCTAGGTACCCCATGCCCAGCCCACCGAACGCTTCTGGAATCGCCACGCCTTGCCAACCCAACTCGCTCATCTCGTGCCATAGAGGACTGACCTCTGCCTGATCACCCTCGAGATAATCGCGCACCGAGTCCATCGCACACCGTTCAGTAAGAAAGCGCCGCGCATCGTTGCGGATAGCCTGTTGGTCTTCGTCGAAGTCGAATCTCATCGAATCATTTCGCCGTCACCGAACCTCGTGATCCGTCTTTTTTGCTATCGATCGATCGATCTGGCCGTCCGATAGATTGTTCACCTGTATGTACAGCATTGCGCGGTCGATTGCGCTCGAGAGGCCGCTGTCCAGTGACTGCCAGACCGCCTTGACCGTCCCTTGAGTGGCCAGCGGTGGCTTGCTGGCAACCTTACTGGCCAGTTGTCTCGCTCTGTTCCACAGCGCTTCACGGCTGCCCAAAACCTCACTGACCAGCCCAATGCGCAAGGCGGTTGCGGAAGACATCCGTTCATCATTACCCAGCAGGTTCATCCTCATTACCTCGCCGTAGGCAATGCGGCGCGTCAGCCCAATCGGCTCACAGGCACTGACCATACCGAAACTGACGTGTGGGTCGAAGAATTCTGCATCCTCTGAGCAAATCACGATATCCGACTCATTCAGCCAGTAATAGGCCCCGCCGCAACACAAGCCGTGAACAGCGCAAATCACCGGTTTCCACATCTCATTCTGCTTTGGCCCAAGTTTCTTGCCCGGATCCCATTGCGACCAGACCACCCCCTCACGCCACACCGAGTCCTGTTCCTTGACATCCTTTCCAGTGGAAAAAGCTCTACCGTCGGCGGCTCTGATCACCACGGTATGCACGTGATCGTCCTCCTTAATCAACTGCCAAACGGTCGCCATCTCTTCAACCATTTGGCTGTTGAAGCTGTTCATAGCTTCGGGGCGATTAATCGTCACCGTGGCGACGTGATCCTCGTGTGTTTCATAGTCGATCGTTTCAAACATGATGTTGCTCACCCAATATCTGGCTTGGATTTCACTGGCAAATCAGGCTCTGAACAGGCGCCTGACCTCCTCCTGACTGACCTTCATTGATGGCGTGCGTGGCAGGTCCTCGACCACAGCAATTCGCACTGGCACAAAGTAACTCGTCATATTCTCCTTGGCCCAAGCTCTTAACGACTCCTCACTGAGCGTTTTTGGACCGCCGGTCAACTGGACGGCAGCGACCGGGACCTGACCCAAGCGCGAGTCATCCATACCCACCACGCAAGCTTCTTTAACCTCCTCATGACGCTCGAGAATCGCTGCCACTTCAGTAGGTATGATTTTGAAGCCACCGCGATTGATGGCCGTATCAGCTCTGCCACTCAGCCACACGAAACCCTCTGCGTCGATGCGTGCCAGATCTGTGGTAGCAATCCAGCCGTCGCCCTCCAGCATCTGGCGGGATCTCACATGCAGGATTCCTGTCTCCTCCTGGGCAACCTCCGCTCCGGTTTCGCGGTCGACGACACGTAAATCGACCCCCTCATAGGCACGGCCCACACTGCCGACCTTGCTCGCGCCGAACTCTTTCTTTAACGGCAACGTCCATCCACACACGGCACCTGCGAATTCGGTCGCACCGTAGGTCGGCAATATCGGCACCCCAAAACGTCTCTCGAAGGCCTGCTGGGTCTCAGCGGCAAGGGGCGCAGTACCGGAACGAATACACAGGAGACTCTCCAGCTTGCCAGCAGCGAGCTCAGAATCCAGCACCATATTGATCATGGTTGGCACCAGCGAACAAACGCGAATCTGGTAGCGTTCTACCGCACGCGCCCACTGCTCCACATTAAACTTGCCCAACAGGCTGATCGGTCTTGCCTCTAGCAACGAATGCACGATCCAAAAAAGCCCGCCAATATGCACGAGCGGCTGAGTGATCAGTGCCGGCTTCCCCTTAAGCTTTGCTTGCCCGCTCTCTCCCCTGCCAGCGGGAATATTGTTATAGGCCTCGCTAAGCTTGGCGGCATAAATAGGGATGCGCTTGGGCTTGCCCGTTGTGCCGCTACTTTGGATCAAGACCGCGACCCCGGGACGCTGCAGTGGGCGTGAGGTCGACCCCTCAAATATGGAGGGGTGAAGCAACGACAACTGCCCGCTACTCACATTTTCATTGAGGCTGATGCCAAGCACAGCGCCGCCACTGGCATACTCCTGCAGCGCTGCCGACTGCCAGTCTGATTCACTGGCGATGACTACCGCGGCCTGAAGTTCGGTGAGATCCGCCACCATTTTTTCTGGCGAGGAAAAGGGGTTGATCGGGGTCACACAGCACCCGGCACAAATCACCGCGCAGAAGGCCGCCACGGAATGGGGTTGGTTACGGCATATCAGCGCCACCTCAGCGCCTTCCGGCACCCCTTGCTGCTGAAGTATTTCACCAACCCCATCAATGGTCTCCGCGACAAACGCCCAATCATGCCAGTGCCCCGCAAACTCCATCGCATTCGCCTGGGGGTCTATGTCGCAGTTACTGCGCATAATTTGGCCAAAACTCCGCTCGGTCATGTTCTCCACTCAACAGACATCAACATTACAAGTCCTTAAAGGCTTTGCCCTTGTCCGAGCGCGGCTCTCCCGGCAATCCAAGGGATCTCTCGGCGATAATATTCAGCAGGATCTCATCAGCACCTCCCGCTATGCGCAGTCCGGGGGTCCACAAATAGGCATCGTAGAGTTCTGCCAACAAAGGGTGGCTTGCCGGATCCACAATCGTGCCGCCCTCCTCGAGCAGGTCCATCGCATAAGCGCTCAGATCCTGATTCAACTGGCAGGACACCAGCTTCAGGATAGAGGCCTCACTCCCCAACTCCTCGCCGTTGGATAGCTGAGTGAGCATTCGTGACATGAAGTGCTCCAGCGCGCACTTATTCGCGAGGTTCCCAGCGAGTTTCTGGCGCACACTGTCAACGTCGATCGCCTTGACGCCCTCCAACGCGCAGTCCTCTGCTAACTGCAGCACCGACTGCATCGAGGGCATGCGCGTATTCAGGCGCTTAAAACGCTCGGCGGTCAGCGCATGCATGGCCACTGACCAACCTTGATTGATTTCGCCCAAACGCCAGGCGTCGTCGAGAATCACATCGTCGAAAAACACCTCGTTGAATTCACTGTGGCCGGAGATCTGCTTGATTGGCCGCACCTCAACACCGGGGAGACGCATGTCCAGTAGAAAAAAAGTTAAACCTTGATGCTTGGGGAGTTCTGGGTCAGTTCGCGCCAGCAAGATGCCGTAGTCGGCTACCTGCGCTCCGGAAGTCCACACTTTTTGGCCCTTGATCACCCAATGATCCCCATCCCTGACCGCGCGGGTTCGCACAGCCGCCAGATCAATACCGGCGCTCGGCTCGGAGAATAGCTGGCACCAGAGCAGATCTCCCTGCAAGGTCCGGGGTATCAGCTGCTTTTGCTCTTCGGTACCAAATTGCATGATTGGCGGCAGACACTGGCCGATCCCAACGGAGAAGTAATTAAACGGTCGCGGTAAACGCCGCTCCTCCTGATCGAAGATGGCCGATTGCATCCAGGTTCCGCCTCTGCCCCCGTACTCTTGCGGCCAGACAATGTGAGCAAAACCCGCCTCCGCTTTTTTTCGCTGCCACTGGCGGCCGCGCGCGATATCCGCCTCACTGTAGAGATCATCGGGTGCGGTCGATTGCAAGTCACTGCCGTTGGCGGCAAGCCAGGATCGAACTTCTTTTCGAAATACTGCCTCCTCTGGAGTGTCGCTAAAGTCCATTTGTCAGACCGAGGGCAGATTGATCGTCTTGGATTCAAGGTAGTCGTGCAGACCTTCCTCGCCCAGTTCTCTGCCGAGACCCGAGCTTTTATAGCCGCCAAACGGCGCGGCTACATCCATCGTGAAGCCGTTAATACTGAAGTTACCGGCGTGAATCTGGCGGCCAATGTTCACTCCGGCTTCGACATCCGAGGTCCAAACGGATCCAGACAAACCCATGTCAGAGTCATTCGCGATACGAATAGCATCATCGATGTCATCGTAGGGAATCGCGCAGACCACTGGACCAAAAATCTCCTCGCGCGCCACTCGCATGTCGTTGGTAACGTCTGCCAACAGTGTCGGCTCGATGAAAAACCCCGGCTCCAATTCAGCGGGAGTTTTACCTCCGGTGACCAGACGAGCTCCCTCATCCAGGCCGGTCTGAATGTAGGCCTTCACGCGCTGGAAGTGGCGCTCGTGAATCATGGGACCCAGCTCTGTAGCCGGATCAGCAGGGTCGCCCATCTTCATGCTCTCATAGGCCGTTGCGAGCGCCGTCACGTACTCCTCGTAACGCGCGCGTGGGATCAGAATGCGAGTCTGCGCCGCACAAGCCTGACCGCTGTTGATCACAGAGGCATTTGCCAGCGCGGGCACAATTGTGTCGGGGTCAGCATCGGCACAGACGATCGCGGCCGACTTGCCACCGAGCTCCAGCGCTGCCCGTTTGACCTGTGACCCACAGGCCTCTGCCACACTGCGCCCGGCTACGACACTACCGGTGATACTGGCCATACTCACGTCAGCATGCGCAACCAGATATTCACTGGCCTCGCGATCCGCCGGGAGGATATTGATCACGCCCGGCGGCAAACCTGCAGCCACAACGCACTCTGCCAGCAAATAAGAGAATAGCGGTGTCTCGATCGGCACTTTGAGCACGATGGTTGAGCCCGACGCCAGCGCAGGACCTACCTTGAGCATGGCGGCAAACAGCGGACCATTGAAGGGGACGATTGCCGCTACCACACCAATGGGCTCCTTGCGCACGATAACGTCACCGAAGTAGCCCTTGCGCTGTTCTTCAAACGCAAAATCTCTGGCCAACTGAGCATAGAACTTGAGTGTCATCCGCGCCATCGCCACCTGGCCCTTGGAAAAGCTGATGGGCGCTCCAATCTCTGCTGCGGCACAGTTCGCAAGGTCCATGGCTCTAGACTTCATCGCGTCGGAGAGCGCATCAATGTAGTCCGCCCTAACAGCGCCAGAGGTGCCCGCCCAATCGTCGCGACCAAGGGCCGCGCTGGCAGCGCTCACCGCCGCGTTCACATCGGCTTCCACCGCTTCCGGGCAGGAGCCAACCATCTCACAAGTAGCTGGAGACTCGACCGCGATCCGCCTGTCTGACTCAGGTTCACGCCAGGCGCCGTTGATAAAAAAATGCGGATAATCCATATCTAGTTGAAACCTGTTCGCCTGATGAAGGTCGTCCCTTCAACTCTTTTTATAAGTGATGTCCGACTGCTCGAGATCCCAGGTGGAATCCGTACAGCCCTCGTCTCGTAGCTGATTCTTCAAGATTCTGCCTACCGGACTCTTTGGTAATTGCTCCCTGAACTCGATGTAACGTGGCACGGCGTAATACGGCACGTGATCAATTGCCCACAGGGCCAAATCATATTCCGTCAATGCTGAACCTTCTTCCTTTACCGCCGTGACCTTTATGTCATCCTCCGTGAGCTCGGACGGGACAGCATGCACTGCCACCTCATTCACCTGTGAATGTAAAGCGAAGGTGGTCTCCATTTCATAGCTGGAAATGTTCTCGCCTCGGCGCCGCAGATAATCCTTTTTCCGATCCACGAAATAAAAGAAATCCTGGTCATCGAACATCCCGATATCGCCCGTGTGGAACCACATGCCGCCGAACACATCGAGGGTCTCCTGCGGCCTACCCCAATAACCCTCAAACATGACATTGGATCGTTTGGGTCTGACCACAATCTCTCCGGTTTGACCGCGAGGCATTTCCTTAAAGTCGTCATCCACAATCATGACTTCAAAATCGCGATGGTTGAGTTTTCCGGAAGAGCCCGGAGGTGCATCGCCAGCCTCGTCGTATGACAGCATCGAAATGAAACTGGATTCCGTTAAACCATAGACGTGAGCGCCGACAACTTCTGCACCGAACCGGTCATGCCAGATCGCCTGTAATTCACCGGGAAACGGCGCGCCTCTCGCCATACGGAGTTGGCCCTTACAACGGAGCATTTCGTCGTTATCCGGCATATTGGCAATCAGCGGAATCATCGAGCCCAGCACAGAGGCCACCGACGCACCGCTTTTCTCGATATCAGCCCAAAAAGCTGACAGGGAAAAACGCGGAGTGATTGCGGCGGTAGTCTTACTTACAACCGAGTAGAGGATAGTCACCACAATCGCATTCATGTGAAACAGCGGCAGGCAAGTCCAATTCACTTCACCTGACCTCGGGTCGCACATCTCAAGGGTTCTGATTGCCTGATTGGCGATGTAATTCTGCGTCAGGATGCAGCCCTTGGAGGGGCCAGTGGTTCCCCCGGTATAAATGATGCCGGCGACATCATTGGGCGCCGGAATGATATTGGTATCTGCACTATTCTCAGAATAAAGACTCGCTAAGGTATCGGCGGGACTCGACTCGGCGTCAGCACCTGCGCGGACGAAAATATCGCGTAGGTCAGGCAGCCCAGCACGAATCGCTTCGACCCGTTCGACAAACTTATCTTCCGTAATCAGCGTGCTCGCGCCAGAGTTGCCCAAAGGATTCTTGAGAAATTCCCCTTTGTTCGCCGTATTAATGGGCACGTAAATCACGTTGATTTTAGAAGCGGCGACCAATAAGGCCACTGAGTCTGCATGGCTGTCTAATAGTGTGGCAATCCGCTCACCCTGCTGGACACCTCGTTCCAGCAAGCCATGGGCGAGTCGGTTAGATAACACGTCGAACTCTGCGTAGGTGTACTTCTCGTCCGTCTCGAGGAAGTGCAGGAAGACCGTATCGGGAGCCTCGGACACCGCCGCCTTCCACAAAGCGAGAATTGTCTGTCTTTGTTCAGCATTCCAGACAGGATTGTTCATTGACGCCATCCTCTCAGCAAAAGTCATCGGCTCCCTCGACGCCGACAAAATTGGCGAAATCATCGCGACGTGATTGCCTTTTAGCTTATCAGATGTGTAAAGTATTTCACAAGGCGGCGGGGCAAGGGTGTTCACCATGCAAGCGGTCAGGCTTATCGGTGTTTTTGCAGGTTCGAGGGGCCATCTGTTATTCTTGAATGGTTGTTCCGCCTTTGAAATCAGGCTCCCTGAAACATACAAGACATAAGCGCAATCATGGACCCTGACACCTCACCGCCAACCGAGAAAGAAAATGGCTGGACCGCTCGAAGTCGTGCCACCAGGCAGAAACTGATCTCAGCCGCATCCAAGTTAATCGTAGAAAAAGGCATCAATTCGGTCTCTGTTGTCGCCGTTGCCAAGACAGCAGGGGTCACGCGCCCTGGTGCCTACTATCACTTTAAAACCCGTGAGGCCCTGCTGGACGCCGTGCGAAACGAGACGGACCATCAGTTGGTTCGCACCGTCGCCGGTAGCAAGGAAGATAAATACCTCTATTCTCAGGCCGCAGAATTTGCCGCCGAAGATCAGGACGCCATATACCTGCGCATCCAACGCATGCTGGAACAAGGCCCAGACGATGTGATCATCCGCTCCAGAGTGCGAGGCATCAAGCGAGCCGAGCGAGAAAGCCTGCTGCGCTCAGGCGTGAATCCGGAAATCGCTGCCATGATCACGGGAGCTTCTTTGATCTCGTCATTCCTCGCCGTCTCCGAATTCAAGCAAAAAAATCGGCGTCACAAGCAGGCAAAGATCTTTGGGAGAACCAACTACGGGTTGCTCTACGATGGCGCGCTACTCCCCGAAAAACTGGGCAGTTGGCCAACACTGCCCCGGTATTCTGCTGCCAAAAAAACCGACGATGTCACGCCGACGCCGAGGGCCGCGGAGGAGCAAGACGGCCGGAAGGCTAAATCGCTGGAAACCAGAGAGCTGCTTATGAAGGCGGCGATGCGCCTCATGGCCGAAGTGGGTGAACAGGCCGTGTCGGTATCAGAAGTCGCACGCAGGGCGGGCGTAACGCGTCCCGGCGCCTACTACCACTTTAAGAAACGGGAAGACTTGATCGTTGCGGTCGAAGAAAAACTCGACAAGGAGTTGATTTACACCCTGGACCGCACGTTTGCTCAGCGCGAGTCATTTGATGATGTGTCGGACGTGAGCGAGGAAGACCTCAGCCTGCTTAAGATACGGATTCAGCAAATGCTGCGAGATGGCGCCAGCAAGGATCCGCTGATTGCGCACTACCGGAAGCTGTTCCGTTGGCACCAAAAGCACGGACACATGCGAGACGGACTGGACCCGGACATGACCGCCATCATCACGGCCAGCGCGACGCTTGTGGGGCTGTTTCTCACACTGAGCGGTGCGGACTCTGTTCAAGAAAGGGCCGTTCTGGCGAAACGCTTCCGAAAGACTTATAAAACTTTCGTCTTCGAGGGCATCTTTAACTCGGCGGCAAAAGCAGAGTGGCCGCCACCACCCGAGCTGGATTAGAGAAGCGCTAAACGCGCTCGAATACGGCAGCCAGCCCCTGACCTCCCCCTATACACATAGTTTCTAGCCCGTAGCGCGCATCGCGTCGCGCCATTTCCCGCAACAGGGTGGCGAGTATCCGTCCACCCGTCGCCCCGACCGGATGTCCCAAGGAAATACCCGAGCCATTGACGTTCAGCCTGTCGAAATCTCCTGTTTTGAAATCCAGCGCCCGGGTACAAGCCAGCACCTGGGCAGCGAACGCTTCGTTCAGTTCGATGAGATCGATATCGGCCATGGTCAAATCTGCGGCCCGCAGCGCCTTCTCGACGGCTGGCACCGGGCCAATGCCCATCCTTGCGGGCTCAACACCCACCACAGCCCATGACAGAATGCGAGCAAACGGCTTCAACCCGTAGCGCTCTGCCGCTTCCTGACTTGCCACGATACTGGCGGATGCGCCGTCGTTCTGGGTGCTGGCATTACCGGCGGTCACAGTTGAATCGGGGTCGACTTCCGCTCTGATCGGCTTAAGGGCAGCAAGCGCCTCTAGCGTCGTCGCCCGCGGCGTTTCATCCCGGGAAACTAGTGTGTCCGCCTTTCGGCCCGGCACCGTTACCGGAACAATTTCCTCGTCCAGCCGACCTTGCTCCTGCGCTGCCAGCGCGCGACGTTGCGATTCAACGGCGAACTCATCCTGCTCCTGACGGGTTATCTGGTATTCGCGACGCAGATTTTCGGCCGTCTCCAACATACCGCCGGGAACCGGGAAATTCTGGCCGCCCGCCGTGACTCGACCCCGCACCAGCCCATCCTGCAACTCAAGCACCGAACCCTTGACGCCCCAGCGCGCACCGTGGGTAAAAAAAGGCGCGTTACTCATGGACTCCGCGCCGCCGGCAATCACGACATCTGATCCACCGGTCGCGACCTGAAGGTACGCGTAGATCAGCGCTTGTAACCCGGAACCGCAGCGACGATCGAGTTGGAGCCCGCCTACCGTAATGGGCAAGCCCGCGTCCAACGCCACCACACGCCCCAGCGCAGGGGCTTCCATGCTGGCATAACACTGCGCAAACAAGACGTCGTCCACCGCTTCGGCGGGCAGGCCCGAGCGCTTTAGCAGGGCAGACACAACCGCTGCACCCAGAAAAGGGGCATCAACCTCCCTGTAAGCACCGCCAAACTTCCCTACTGGGGTTCTCAGAGGCTCACAAACAAAGGTTTCTCGGATTTTCATACTGGAACCTCTCTAACTCAGACGCGGCGACCCACTCAGGCTGGCAACAGGGTGTCGCCACCGTCCACCCGGAAGGTTTGACCCGTGATCCACGCCGCCTCGTCAGAGGCCAAAAACTTCGCCAGATTAACGACATCCACGGTCTCCCCCAAGCGCTTGAGCGCCAGACCGTTCACCACGTGGTCAAGAATCTCCGCGGGGACCTGTCTGGTAGCCTCGGTATCGGTCGGCCCCGGCGCAATCGCATTGACCCGGATGTTGCGATCACCCAGCTCACTCGCGAGGCACATCGTCAGCCCCTGAACACCGAGTTTCGCCACGCCGTAATAACCGCCCTGCGCCTTCCAGGCAGCTGTCGAGGATTGGTTGATCACACAGCCCCCGCCCCGCTGGACCATCGACGCTGCGACAGCGCGCGTCATCACCAGCGGGCTGTGCATATTGACCTTCATAATCTGGTAGTAGTAACCCATGTCGACGTCGAGCAGCGTCTCGTAGCGCATGCCATGGAATATCGCCGCGTTGTTGACCAGAATATCGACACCCCCAAATTGGTCCTGCGCCGCCGCCGCAGCAGCCGCCGCATCTTGCTCTGATGAGACATCCGTCTCGACAAAAAAAGCCGCTTGACCCGCTTCCGTAATCTCATTGGCCACACGTTGGCCACCCTCCTTATTGAGCTCGGCGATCACTACGGACGCCCCTTCGGCGGCAAAACTCTTGGCATAGGTTTCGCCAATACCCTGACCACCGCCCGTTACGATCACTACCTTTCCTTCAAATCTCATTACCCTGTCCTCATTTGGTATTGACGCTATATCTTTGTTATCCGACGAGCACGACATCACGTTCGCTCAGGCGGCCTATCTCACCGGAGGACAAGTGCAGCACTTGCGACAGCACCTCCTCGGTATGTTCGCCCAGTCGTGGAGCAATATCGGTGTCTTCACGGTTAAGCCCGCCAAAGTCCAGTGGACTGCCGGCCATCAAAAACTCGCCCACTTCGGGTTGCTCCTGGCGCACAAACATCGGGTTGTCGGCAGAACAATCGGGATCGTTCTGGACCATATCCACCACGCTGCGATAACGGCTCCAGCAGACCTTCTCCTTCACAAACGCCAATTCAATATCCTCTATCGAGTGCTCAACAGCCCATGATTCAAAGAGCGCGGCAATCTCCCGCCGCGCGGCGTATCTGTCGCCCTCCCTTGAAAAATCAAGGCCCTCAGAAGTGGCAAGACGCTCCAACTCCACTGCCAGCCCAGTGGCATCACAAAGCCCCCTCCACTGCTTGGGCGTCAGCCCAACGACCATGAAGCGGACGCCATCGCCAGAGACAAAATCGCGCCCGAACGCGCCGTAGAGATAGTTGCCGCTCCGCTCTCGCTCTGCGCCCAATTCGGCCTCAGCGAGAAACCCCAATGACCCCATCGTTGCCATCGCCACATCTTCCAGCGCGAGCTTGATGTGCTGGCCCTCGCCGGTCCTACTGCGGTGCCTTTCGGCAGCCAGCAGTCCTGAGACGGCCATTTGTCCCGTCACGCAATCCCAGGCGGGCAGGACATTGTTTACCGGCATCTCATGCCCCTCGGGCCCAGTGAAAAGCGGCACACCCACAGCAGGGTTGACCGTGTAGTCGACAGCGCTGCCGCCATGTCGGTCACCCATAACTGTGAGTTGAATCAGGTCCTTGCGGGCCTCACATAGACCTTCGTAACTGAGCCAGTTGTTGGGCGGAAAATTCGTCAGGAACAGGCCTGCATCTTCCCCGGGCGCACAAATCAGCTCCCGCACCAGCTCCTGACCCTCGGGCTTGCGGATATCGATCGCCACCGAGCGCTTATTCTTGTTCAGGCCCTGCCAGAAAAGGCTGACGTTATCACCGGTAACGGGCCAGCGACGGGAATCCAGGCCACCCCTGACATCGTCAATACGGATGACCTCAGCACCCATGTGTGCCATCGCCAATCCGGCCGACGGTGCGGCCACAAAAGCAGAGACCTCTACCAGACGCAGTCCTGCCAGAATACCCATTAGGAGTTGGCCGCAGCGGCGTTTAATGTCTGCTCCAGCAACTGCCGTGCGATAACTTTCAAGGCAAGCGTTTCCTCCGCTCCCTCGAAAATGGATAGCACCCGCGCATCGACGAAGTAACGACTGACCGGCGTTTCCTCCGCGTAGCCCATGCCACCATGTATCTGCAGCGCTTCCCGCGTTATCCACTCTGCCGATCGACACGCGAACAACTTCACCAGACTGGATTCCATTTGGCCCTCGCCACTGTCGAGCAAGCTACCTACCCGATACGTGAAGCAGCGGCTGATCGCCACCTGCGCCGCCATTTTGGCCAGCTTCGCCTGCGTCAGTTGATATTCACTGAGCGGCGCGCCAAATACGTTGCGATCCTGAGCGTATCGAGTAGCGGCTTTGAGTGCGGCCCGCATGACCCCTGATGCTCTGGCGGCTGTTTGAATCCTGCCGCCTGTCAGACCAGCCATGGCGAGGTAAAAACCTTTGCCCTCGCCTTCCTCTCCACCGATCAAATGTGTCGCAGGTACGAAGTAGTTTTCGAAAACCAGGTCATAGGAGTGCATGCCTCGGTAACCGATCGTTGGGATCGCCTTACCCGCCAAGCGCCCACCCGACTCCTGTTCAAAGGAAAACTCATGCGCCTCCGTACTCGGCTTCTCCACCAGCAGCGCACTGAGCCCCCTGTGGCCCAAGGCTCGGTCCGGGTCGGTCCGGGCAATCACGAAGAGAACCTGCGCTTTACCGGCGAAAGTGCACCAGGTCTTGGCGCCGTTCAGTAGCCAGCCGTCCTCGACTGGCGTAGCCCTGAGCGAGAGACCCGCGACATCGGAACCATAGTCGGGCTCGGTAATGGCGATACTGCAGAGCACATCACCAGAGGCAATTCGCGGCAACCACTCCAACCTTTGCGACTCCAATCCTCCTGTGAGCAAGGCGCGCGTGAGAATTTCAGGGCGAGTGATCAGGCTGCCGGCTGCCGCCAGGGAAGCCTCAGAGAGCGCCTCGGTAACGACGATCATCGACAGATTGTCTGCACAATCATCAGGTGCGGTGCCGCCGTATTGCTGAGGAACAGAGATACCGAAAACACCCATCTCGCGCATGGGCTGCAGGATTTCCTCGGGTACAGTGAGGTCGTGCCGGTGAATGCTCTCGGCGCGGGGCGCGACGATGTCATCTGCCAGGCGCCTGAAAGCGGTTTGCATCATGACTTTATCGTCGTCGAGCTCAACTTCACCGACGTCTGCCTGAAGCGAGATGACCTCGCGACCGATATCAGCCAGCTGACCTGGCTCCAAGCACGACTGAAGTGCGGACCGCATTTCCATGCCGTCAAAGATACGGTCAAAGTCAAACGGGTCGATACCAAGAGGCAGTAGCAACGGCTCCAGTCGAACGCGTATCGATTGAATCGCAGTCGCCATATAAACGGCGCACAGCGCCTTCTGCAAATCGGAGGCTGGCCCTGCCATGCCCTCCCAAGCAACTAGCGCGGCACGATACTCTGCATAAGATAAGGCCAGTTCGTAGGCACTGACTTGATGCCTATCAAGGCGCTCATTGTCGAGCCTGCCATCGACGGCACAGCCGCAGGCCAAAGTGGTGCTTGCCTGCCGAATAATGGCCGGGAAACCATCGAAAAAGCGGTCGAAGATTTTGTAGCTACTCTCGTCCATTAGTCGCTAAGCCAGTGTTTCAAAGGGAACATCCTTATCTAACCGGATATCCCCAGGCAAACCCAGCACGCGTTCAGCAATGGTATTCCTCAGTATTTCATCCGTCCCACCGGCAATTCGGTAGCCCGCCGCTTCCAGCCAAGCCATACGGTGATCTGTCGCACGCGATACAGAGTGGTCGGGATAGACGGCTCCGGCCGGACCGCAAATATCCATAAGGCTCGAGGATTGCTGCTGCAGTTTACTCGCGATGACGAGCTTGCTTAACGCCGCCTCCGGCCCGGGCAACTGACCTTGCGAAAGCCCCGTCAATAAACGCGCGTAGAAATTGTTGATGCCTGATTCAGCCACATACCAATCGGCGATCTTGTCCCGCACTCTGGGGTCATTCATGGCCGATTCGCCATCGTCGAACTCACGCCGCAGAAAGCGCACCGTGTCCTCAAGTGAGGCACCACCACCAGCCGCCTCTGTCACCGCGAACCGCTCTTCCATCAGTGTGGCGATTGCCACCTGCCATCCGCCATTGACTTCGCCCAGACGCGCAGCATCTGGAATGCGCACGTCGGTGAAAAACACCTCGCAGAACTCTCCGCCGCCCGCCGCCTGCTTTATTGGGCGCACCTCAACACCGGGAGATTTCATATCGACAAAGAAATAGGTCATTCCCCGGTGCTTTGGCACTGACGGATCGGAGCGCGTGATGATCACGCCAAAATCAGAAATATGGGCCCATGATGTCCAGATTTTCTGACCATTCAGCACCCAATCATCCCCTTCACGAACCGCTCGTAAACGAATACCGCCCAAGTCAGATCCCGCCGAAGGCTCAGAGAACAGCTGACACCAAATTTCCTCACCGCGCAGCGCCGGAGCGAGATAGCGCTGCTTCTGTTCTTCCGTTGCGAAACGCCGCATCACGGGTATGGGCATGCCCAGGCTTATGGCGAAAAAAACGGTTGGCAGGTCATATTGCTCCTCTTCCTGGTCGTAGATCACCGCCTGCATGGGGGTCCCGCCCATACCACCCAAATCTTTCGGCCAAGTGACTTTGGCGTATCCACGCTCAGCTTTCAGCGCCTGAAACTCACGTCCGAGCGCCAGCTGTCGCTCGGTACTGATGTCGCCATGCTTCGACAAGTCATAGTCCGCAGCCTGCTCAGCCAGCCACGTTTTGACCTCGTGCCTGAAGGCGGCTTCTTCGGGGGTATCTTCAAAATCCATAGTCTGTCCAATGTGAAGCGCTACTGAGCGAAGCGGCTTTCAAGCCACTCATGCGACCTTCCGCTCAAACTCGTTCGTTATCTGCGATTTCCAGAGGCTCGCGTCCCCAATCACCAATGCCAGAGACCGAGAGCGCCTAAGATAGAGATGACAGTTGGCTTCCCAAGTAAAGCCCATTCCGCCGTGCACCTGAACGTTCTCCGCTGCCGCTGCCTCGAAGGCCTGAATAGCACTCACGCGCGCCACACTGGCCGCCAGGGGCAGCTCTTCGGCGCCCGACGCCAGTGCCCACGCGCCATAGTAGGTGTTACTCACCGCGAGCTGGTTGCCGACGTAAATGTCAGCAAGCTTATGCTTAATCGCCTGAAATGACCCGATAGTGCGGCCGAAGGCAGTGCGCTCAGTGGCAAACTCAATCGCTTGGGCAAGGCAGGCCGCTGCCCCACCTACTTGCTCGAAGGCAAACAGCACAGCGGCGGCGTCCAGTATGTGCCGGAACGCTTTCCAGGCACTATCGCCTCCCTCAGCCAAGCGCTGCGCCTTGGCCCCATCAAATACCAAGGCTCCCTGCCCCCTTGTGGGATCAATGGAATGCAACGGACGGCGCTCTACGCTGTCCTGCTCGAGGCTCACAAGACACAGACAGGGCTCACCGCGCTTATCCGCAGCGAGGACCACCGCGTGATTGGCGATCACAGCGTCAGCAACGGGCCACTTTTCACCGTGTAATCTGCCATTCTCAAAGCGCAGCTTAATGCGATGAGGCCTTGGGAAACCGATGCCCTCGGCAAAAGCCAAGGTCCCTATGATGTCTCCAGCTGCGACAGCCGGAAGCATTTGTGCCTTAACGTTCTCGTCAGCAACGCGCAGAATCGCCTCTGCGAAAAGGTAGATCGTTGATGAAAAAGGCACAGGGGCCAGTGAGCGACCCAACTCTTCAGCCAGCACGCAAAGCTCAAGGTAGCCAAGCCCGACCCCTCCGTAGTGTTCCGGGATGGCCATACCAGCCCAACCCAACTCCACCAGTTCGCGCCAGACCGGCTCAGCAAAGCACGCGTCATCGTCATCCAGAACCGTGCGCGCCACAGACAGATCGGCACGATCTGACAAAAAACGCTGCACCTCACTCTGCAACGCCCTCTGCTCATCAGAGAAATCGAAATTCACAGCTTACTGCCACCCCCAAAATTGCATTTAGGTTATCACCACTGTAAAGTAACAACAAGCTGACGCCGTTGGATCAGGCTTCAGCAGACCCCATTTCCTCCCGGCTGACCTAAAAAATTATGCAAGAAGTCTGGATTATCGACACTGCTCGGAGCCCCCGCGGGCTCGGTCGCGCGGATAAAGGCAGCCTGGCGACGCTGCACCCCCAGCGACTGTTGTCACAAGTACTGGTGGCTCTCAAAGAGCGCAACCATCTGACTACCGAACACATAGAACATGTGATCATCGGGTGTGGTAATCCCGCAGGGGGCCAGCGTGGTGATATTGCGCGCATGGCAGCGCTCGACGCCGGGTGGTTGCAGAGTAGCGGTACAACAGTGGATCACTTCTGCGGTTCAAGCCTGATGGCCACCCAGTTCGGCGCCAACTGCATCGCGACGGGTCAGCACAATCTGGTGGTAACCGGTGGCATAGAAATGATGTCGCTGCCCGACAAGCCCAATCTGGCGACTGACCAGCACAACCCTCACCTGCGAACAAAACACCCGATCACCGCGGTAGGTATCTCGGCTGATGTGATTGCCACTGAGGAGGGATTCGGCCGAGAGGATGTGGATGCCTTCGCCGCCGAGAGTCAGAAGAGAGCCGCGACGGCGATCAGTCGCGGCTACTTCCAGCGAAGCATCATACCCATCCACCAGGAGGACGGCTCGATCGCACTGAGCGAGGACGAATATCCGAGGCCTGGGACAACGGCTGACAGCCTTGGTCAGTTAAAACCCGTTTTCGCCGATTTTATGGACTATCCGATGGACGACACCCATACCTTCGGAGAAGTTGCCCGAATGAAGTGGCCTGATCTTGAGATTGACCATGTCCATCACGCCGGCAATTCGTCAGGTATCGTTGATGGCGCAGCTGCACTGATATTGTCATCACCGGAATACGCTAACGCCCATGGCCTGCGCCCTCGCGCCAGAATACTCGCAAGTGCCTCCGTCGCGGGCAGCCCGGAATACAACCTCAATGAACCGGTGCCTTCCGCCCGAAAAGCCCTCGCCCAGTGCGGCCTCACCGTTGCCGACATGGATCTGTTTGAGGTAAACGAAGCTTTTGCGGTTGTACCACTGCGCTTCATGAAACATCTGGGCGTTGATCACAGTAAGCTGAACGCCAATGGCGGAGCGATCGCCCTTGGGCACCCGATTGGGGCAACCGGAGCAATACTGATCGGTACACTGCTCGATGAGCTGGAGAGACAGGACCAAGCCCGCGGCCTCGTCACTCTCTGCGCCGCGGGAGGCCTGGCACCCAGCATGATCATAGAGCGTTTGTAAGCCGCGCCCAATCAGGGGAGTTCACTGCGCCATGTCAGATCAATCTCTGGATAAAACCAAGCGGCTTGAGGACCCTCCCATGAATCATTCTCCCGTCCGAATAGAACGAGATCAGGGCATTGGCGTGGTCATTATGGACAGGCCTGACAAGCTCAACGCCCTGAACCTCAAAATGCGCCAAGCGATCGCCGACGCTTTTCTGGAACTCTCTGAGGATCCAAACACGGCGGTCATCGTTGTCACCGGCGGTAGCGAGGTCTTCGCAGCGGGTGCCGATCTGAAACTGCTGGTCGACAAAGATGCTCGCGAGGTCGCAGAGCTAAAGTTGGCGTCTTACTGGCACCCTGTCGCCACGTGCCAGAAGCCGGTCATCGCAGCGGTCAGCGGCTATTGCCTTGGAGCGGGATCCGAGCTGATGCAAATGTGCGACATCATCGTGGCAGACACGTGCGCCAGTATTGGCCAGCCCGAGGCGAAAGTGGGCATCATGCCCGGCGCTGGAGGAACCCAACGACTGATCAGATCCGTCGGCAAGCCCGTGGCCAGTCTAATGCTGATGTGCGGCGAAGCTTTGACCGGCGAGAGAGCCTATCAGCTGGGGCTCGTTAGCGAAGTGACCGAGAAAGGAGGGTCTCTCAACCGAGCCACCGAATTGGCGCGTAAGGTAGCGCGAATGCCGCCGCTCGCCATGCGTGCGATTAAACGGTGCCTGCGTCAGGGCAGTGACCTACCGTTGCCAGATGCGCTAAAGCTAGAGCAGTCGGAATTCCTGAAACTCTTCGACACCAGCGACCAAAGTGAGGGTATGACCGCATTTTTGGAAAAGCGCAGGCCAAAATTCACCGGCAACTGATGCAGGACCCAATATGGAGCACGACGCAAAACAGATTGTTGCCGTCATCGGCGCGGGCGCCATGGGCCGGGGCATCATTCAACTATTCGCTCAATCCGGACACACGGTAAAGTTTTTTGATACATCGGAAGCCGCAGTGACCGCCGCTCACGCCTTTGTCAGCGACATGTTGCACAGCAAAGTCGACAAGGGCCGTATGAGCCAGTCAGAGGTGGATCAGGCCATTGCCAACTTGGTGCCCTGTGCGGCGCTGGGCGATATCGCCGACTGCAACGTCGTGGTTGAGGCCGTACTGGAGGATCTTGAGGTAAAGCAAAGCCTGTTCGCTCAGCTGGAGAAGGTCGTCTCTGCTTCCGCCATCCTCGCCAGCAACACGTCATCGCTACTGGTCACCGACATTGCTGCGAAGTGTAAACATCCTGAACGGGTCGCTGGCCTCCACTTTTTCAACCCGGTGCCCGCCATGCGCGTGGTGGAAGTCATCTCTGCTGTAAGAACTGCAGATGCCACCTTGGAACACTTAAGGACCTTGATCGACACCACGACACATCGTGCGGTAGTGGCTCAGGACCAACCCGGTTTTCTGGTCAATCATGCGGGTCGCGGACTATACACAGAAGGATTGCGTATTCTCGAAGACCAAGTTGCCAGTCACGATCAGATCGACACACTCATGCGTGAAGCGGCAGGGTTTCGGATGGGCCCCTTTGAGTTGCTGGACCTCACGGGTTTGGACGTCTCCTCCAAGGTGATGCAATCGATCTATGACCAGTTTCAACAGGAACCTCGTTTTCGGCCCTCTTCCCTCATTCCCCCGAGGGTCGCCGCCGGGCTTTTTGGTCGCAAGACGAGCGAAGGCTGGTACCAATACGGACCTGACGCGCAAACATCAGGCGACCAAAAAAAGAAGAGCTTTCCGCCCCTTACTGCGAACAGCAGAGTGTGGATCGATCCGACCGCCGACCATTACGACGAGCTCATTGAGAGGGTGACGCAGGCTGGCGCCGCAGTGGAGCAGACTGCAGATAACGCCACCCTGTTATTGATACAGCCTTGGGGGATCGACGTATCCCAGGCCTGCGCAGACCTAAAGCTGGACGCTCGGCAGTGCGTAGCACTAGACCCGCTGCCGGCACTGGATCAGCGGCGCACGCTCATGCTGAGCCCGATCACCCGTATTCAGGCGAGAGACGACGCGCTGGCTTTACTCTCAGATGATGGCGCGCCGGTCACCGTGATCAACGATAGTCCCGGTTTCGTCGTCCAACGTATTTTGGCGACGATTGTGAATATCGGGACCAATATCGCGCAGCGAGGTATCGCGTCTCCAGACGACATCGATGACGCCGTGCGGATTGGTCTTGGATATCCCCAAGGTCCGCTCGCCCTTGGAGATAGCATCGGCCCCGAAAAAGTGATGGCCATATTGGAAGGCATGCAGCGCGTGACGGGAGACCCCCGCTACCGTCCCAGCCAGTGGTTGCGCCGGCGCGCTTTGTTGGGCGAGTCACTGCTAACCCCCGAGGCGAGTAGACACTGACATGAGTGAAACTTCTGTTGTTCTCAGCCACCCCGCACCACACGTACTTCAAGTGGCCATCAATCGTCCTGAGGCGAAAAACGCCATCGACGAAAAAACGCGTGTCGCGCTCATCGACGCCATTACCACCGGATTAAACGACACCGACGTCCGCGCCCTGCTACTGTGTGGCACCAACGGCATCTTTTGCGCCGGCGGCGATCTGGCCAGCATGCGCGAGATGACCGAGCAGGCAGCGCGTACCCGTATGCAGAGCGGTCACCACCTCATCAAGCTACTCTGGCATGCCAACATTCCTATTGTCGTCGCGATGGAGAAATTTGCCATCGGTGCAGGCGCAGGCTTGGCTCTTGTTGCCGACCATATTGTGGCTGGCGAGAACACTCGTATGAGTTTTCCTTTCCTTCAGCTGGGGCTGGTACCCGACTGGGGCTCTACCCAGTCACTGATCCGCAAAGCAGGATGGGGCACCGCCAAACGGCTCGTTCTGGATTGCGCCTCTCTCAAGGGTAGGGAATTGCTCGATCTGGGCTTGGTGGAGCAAGTCGTAGCAGACGACTCCGTGATGGATGTGGCCACGGATAAGGCGCTGGAATTTTCCCGCCTCCCACGACTGGCCTTGCGGCAGTTCAAAGAAGCGATGAGGCGCTCGACACAAAACATCGATGCCGCTTTGGCAGCAGAAGAAGACGACCAGACCGCCTGCTTTCTCAGCGAGGAATTTAAGGAGGGCCTGAGCGCACTCCAACAAAAAAGAGCCCCCGACTTTTTCAGTGGTTCATCCGATGAGTGACGGGAAAGTAGCCACCCTGCAGAACTGGGTGGGAAAGTCGCACACCACCCACAGCGAGCTCCCTCTCTTTCAGACCGAAGCGCTCGCAGGCGCCATTGGCGCGACTGCGACGCCCAACACAGGTGACCCACTCCCCCTGCCCTGGCACTGGTTATACTTTTTAGAGCCGGTCCGCCGGGACGGTACCGGCGAGGATGGGCACCCTCTCAAAGGCGGTTTTCTGCCTCCCGTTGCGCTGCCGCGACGCATGTGGGCGGCAGGTAAGCTAGAGGTCACGAAACCGCTAATCCTCGGGCTCGCTGCCGAAAAGGTGTCGGTCATCACTTCGGTCGAATCTAAAGACGGCCGCAGCGGCAAGCTGGTTTTTGTCAGCCTAAGGCACGAATTCAACCAGGCTGACGAACTGTGTATTACCGAGGAGCAAAACCTGGTTTATCGCGAGGCGCCTCAGGAGAGGACCGCGCTACCCGCAGGAAATATCATAGATAGCGAACCGCAATTCACCCGCAAGATAACGCCTGATCCCATCTTGCTGTTTCGCTTCTCGGCGCTCACCTACAACGCTCACCGCATTCACTACGACCGGGAATACGCAGTGAATGAAGAGCTGTACCCGGCGCTCGTAGTCCATGGGCCCCTGCTGGCCACCCTGCTCCTGAACCTGGCCTATGAAAACCTGCCCAACGCACGAATTGAGACGTTCTCGTTTCGCGCGGTGAGACCAACATTCGACAGCCACCCCATCAAGCTCTGTGGGAGACGCAGCGGTAATCAACTGCTTCTATGGTCCGAGGACCATGAGGGCTATTGCTGCATGAGGGCGGAAGCAACCATAGGGTCCTAGTGCGTCACGGGCAATCGCACTCGACTCCCGTTCATCTATGCAGGACCGAAGCAAGATCCATCATCAGAGTCGATGCCTCGCAATATAGGAGAACCGATCATGCAGCAGCTCACCCTTCAGAACCTCAGTGACAGGGCATTAATCTCAGACCAGCTTTATCGATACGCGAAAGGGCTGGACACGTGCGACTGGGACCTGGTTACCTCTGTACTGACGGATCCCTTTCACCTCACAGCTGAAATGCTGGATATCGATCGCACCATATCTCCTCAGGAGTACATCGAGCTGGCGCCCGGTAAGTTCCTGCCGGGCTTCGACGGAACCGCTCACCTGAATACCAATCAACTGATTAGCGTTGATGGAGGTCAGGCACACATCGAGACCAGAATGTACGCCTGCCACTACATTAACCCGAGTGATAACACCCAGGCCGATCAGCTGTCTGCACCGGACAGTATTCACTGCAACATGCAAATGTTCTGGGAGGGTCGATTGACGCGCCAGCCAGACGGCAACTGGTTATTTCATGCAGTCCATATGGGCGTGACCGCCAGCGAGGGAAACATGAGCGTCATGGAAACGGCTAGATCGCGAGTTACAGGTTAATGATATCGCCCTGAATCAGTCGACCCGCGACACGCTCTTCGCCAAGGCCCGGGGGGTACTCTGACCCGTCGATTAAGGTTGGTTTTATTTATACAGTTATGTAAAGTTTAATCCGCACTCGACTCGACACCACAGGAGCACACCGTGAACGTTGAAGACCTGATACTGATCAGCGTGGATGACCACGTGGTCGAACCGCCGGGCATGTTCGACAACCATATGACTCAGGCCGAACTGGATACCATTGCCCCTCGCCTGATAGAGGAGAATGGCACCAACTTCTGGCTCTACGAGGGCCACAAGATTGGCAATATGGGCCTGAATGCAGTGGTGGGTCGCCCCAAGGAAGAATACGGCATGGAGCCTCTGCGCTACGAGGACATGCGCGACGGTGTGTACTCAATTGATGCGCGCATTGGCGATATGGATGCCAACGGCATTCTCTCCTCCATTTGCTTTCCTACCTTCCCGACCTTCGCAGGCAACCTCTTTCACCAGTCGAAAGACAAGCAGGCCGCTAAACGTGTAATCGAGGCGTATAACGACTGGCATATCGACGAGTGGGCGGCGGCGCACCCTGGCCGCATTATCCCCATGGCCATGCTGCCCATCTGGGACAGCGATCTGATGGTTGCCGAGGTCAAACGGGTAGTGGCCAAGGGCTGCAGGGCCATCACCTTCCCGGACAACCCCACCTTCCATGGATTCCCAGGTATTCATACCGCGCATTGGGACAAGTTGTGGGAAGTCTGCGCTGAAAACGACGTAGTGATTAACTGCCACATCGGTACCGGGGCTGCACCTCCACACTCTTCGCCCGAAACACCCATTGATGCCTGGATAGCAGCCTTTCCAATGTCCATCGCCA
>JBELDB010000010.1:0-38078 GCA_042094525.1 Congregibacter sp.
GGTGGAGTCTTGCCGCCCTCAAGACGGCCGCATTTACGCATACGGACGCCAGCCGACTCGACGCACTGATACCAGAATTCGCTGAAGACGGATACCGGGGTCTCTTGCATTTGACCCGAGCCGAGATCTGGCATCAGGCCGGTGTCCCCGACATGGCATTCGAACATCTTAAGGCGGGCAACGACCTCATCTCCAGCGCCCGACCTTTTAACGGAGAAGCATTTCACAGCTTCGTGAATGAGCTGCTGGCCATCAAGGCGCGGCCTATTCCCACTCCTTCAAATGATGCAGAGCCGGCGCCGCTGTTTATTATCGGGCAGCCGCGTTCGGGGACCACATTGGTTGAGCAGATTTTGGCGTCCCACCCATCGGTTGATGCCACCGACGAGCTCACTTTCATGGGGCACCGAGGGGCGGATTTGCAGCGTGATCCGGGTTACGCCGCAGGGGTCATGGCGGATGATGCGGAAGTCTGGGAGACATTTCGGAAGCAATACTTTGCGCAGGTGGCCCCCTATCGAGACAAGTCGGGCACCCACGTCATTGATAAAACGCCAGAGAATTTCTTGCACGTCGCGTTGATACTCAAGGTGTTGCCCAATGCACGGTTTGTGCATGTCGTAAGGGATCCGCTGGACAATATTGTCTCGCAGTACAGGCATTTCTTTCCCGAGGGTCGTGAGTACAGCAACAGCCTGGCGGGCTTGCTGTTCTATTGGCAGGGATACTTGATGCTGATGCGGCACTGGAGCGCGCTCTTCCCAGAGCGTATCCATCACCTCCACTATTCTCGGCTTGTGGAGTCACCCGATGCTGAAATTGAATCTCTGCTGGATTTTTGTGGTTTGACCCAGGCCCCAGAATGCTTTGCACCCCATAAAACCGAGCGCCCGGTGATGACCCCGAGTGCCGCACAGGTGCGCCAGCCGATCAATCGGTCAGGCCTCGACAGTGGCTTGGTTTACGGTGGTGCAATGCAGGACTGGCTCAAGGATATCGGCAAACTGAAAGAAGTCAGTGCCAGCCTGTTTGGTAAAGCCTGATTAGCGCTCTTTGACTTTGATGCGCACGCCGTTCTCTGTCACGAGAAATATCGCGCCAAAGAAACCATCCTCAATCGATACGCGTTCGCCCCGCTTAATTGTCACCCGGGTGTCGGCAATTTTCTTGAACAACCGGCCATCTTCGGCGATAAAAATGGTTTCGCGCTGCTGCGTAAACAGGACATCCTTGATCACAAACGTAATCTGCTCCGGCACTTCCTCGACGATGGCAGGTGCTTCCTCCTCTCCAAAGACAATGGCCGCCACTTCGGCATTACGCTGCTCCTGACGCTGTTCGCTCGAGCCGGCCTGAGGTTTTTCCAACGAGGCCTTGATCGCTTCCGCCGCAGTGTCGTAGCAACTCAGACGGTTGGCATCGTCTTCAATATCCGCGCATTCCATGAACGATTGGGCGTTGGCTTGCACGCAGATCAAGGTTAAAGCCGCGAAGATCAAGCCGTTGCGGTAAGTGTCCATCCTATAATGCCGTCCTTGTCAGTGAGCGCGTTAAAGTGCGGGTCGGTCCATCCTATTGTAGTCATATGTTGGACCAGGGTCTCCATGGCATCGGAGCTCTTCGCCACTGAAACCATCTGCTGATGTCTCTCTCGTGCGGCCTCTGCTTCTTCCACCAATTCGTCGATGAATCGGGCACGAATATCTGGTGTCTGACCAAGCAGCTTGAAAAAGCGGAGTGCAGCCATGACATGATCTGCCATGAAGGCGTTGCCGGTTTCCAGCGTGGCGCCGCGCAGGTACTTGTTGCCCATGCCATTCATGAACTTACGGGCTTTTTCAGCTTCGTCATTGGCCTTTAACGCCTCGACGTTGCCAAGCTGTAACAAAGTCTCGTGGATCGTGGTCAGTGCATCTCGAATGCGCTCGATATCGAGTTCCTCATACTCCCCCACTGCCCGCCGAGACATCTGAGCCACTATTGATTCCTCGTGGTGGAGCAATGCAAACAGCTGCCCGTTAGACTCCATCCGGGGCAGCAACTCTCTCAGTGTGACAGCTAGATCGCTGTATTCCATGCCATATAGAGAAAAGCAAAGTGAAACCCCCTGAATGGATTCTGGAAGGCTTTCAACAGGGGTATTCGCCAAAAGAGAAATCGATCCGCTGGCCTTACTGACGGGCTCCTGCAGAATGCTCGGAAGTGCCACTTCAGCGGCGTCTACCCCTACATAATCAAATGTTCTGTTGAGTGAAAATAGAAAAGGCAACGAGGAGCCGTTGCCACAACAGAGTTCCAGCACATTCAAAGCCCCCTCGGGAGCGGCGATCAGCTCTGGCAGAGTATCCAGCCACTGTTTGACGGGCCCTGCGTAGCCTTTATCGAAGTAATCACCAAATGTGGTGGCGTGTCCCTGACGCCAGAACCGGCTCCAAGCTTCCATTGATGCTTCTATCTGTTGCTGCGCAGGTGCGATTAAGCCATAAGGCCGCTTTCCGACACAAATGCCAAAAAAAAGGCCCGCTAATGCGGGCCTTTTTTTGGTTTTGGCTTGATCAAATGATCAGAACTCCAGCGTGTACTCCGCGTAGTAAACGCGACCTACTTTCGGGTACTGGTACTCGTCGACTTCAGTACCGAAGTCATTGAGCAGCGGATCTTCATCGGTCAGGTTGTTAGCACCGATGGTGATCTGGCCCCAAGAACCGAAGTTATAGCCGACTGAAGCGTTCCACATATCCCATGAGTCGTATTTGTCATCACTGGATCGTGACTCAGACTCACCGATAAAGTCGTAGGCAAGGTTGGCGAAGAAGTTGTTCCACGCCCAGCTAGCCTGAGCATTAGATCGCCACTCTGGGAAGCCGAGGGTTCCCGTCACGTCGATCATGTTGCCCTGGCCGTACACCTCTTCTACTTCGTACTTGAGGTACTTGGTCCCGGTATAGCGCAGGCTAATGACACCGAATGCGGTGTCGATGGTGCCAGCCAGACCCAAGTCAAGCGCTTCACGCTTCTGCTCGACGTTGCCGTTCGCGAATCCTGCAGAGATCTCAACGACCTGACCTGAAGCATTACGCTCGACCAGATCACTGCCACCGCCGCCCGATGAGCGCGACGAGTAGTCTTGGTTCAACGCGTCCTGCGCCGACAGATAGTCAATGGTGTTGTCGAGCTTCAGCTCAATCCAGGTTGCACTGGCTTTCCAGCTGAACACGTCGCCATCCCACAGATCCCAGTCAACACCCATAGAGAGAGACTCAGACTCTTCTGCGCCGAGATTGGGGTTGGAACCGATATAGGTATCAAACTGGCGAGACGGGCAGGGAGACTGACCGCTGATCTCACATCCCCAGAAGTCTGTAGCGCCTTCAGCAGAGAACGATGTTGCACCATAAAGGTCAGACAGGTCCGGAGCACGGAAGCCCTCACCCCATGAAGCGCGGAAACGAAGCTGCTCGTAACCGGGCACTGCGACGTTGATACCAACGCGAGGAGAGGTGGCGTTACCGAAGTCAGAGTAGTCATCCGCACGGAATGCAGCTGAGATCTCCATCCAATCCAGGATTGGGAAGACGCCTTCTACCATGTAGGCGGTAACGTCGCGATAGCCCTCAGCAGAGTTACCTGCGGAACCACCCACCATGCCAGCTTCTGACTGCGCGTCTACCAGTGCAGCGTACTTGATTTCGTAGTACTCAGCGCCCAAGTAGATAGCAGCGGTGCCGCCCGCCATGTCAAACATGTCCCACTGAACACCACCCGACCAGCGCGTCAGAGTCTGACGGTCGTCGTTATGTGTCGTGGTCTTCAGGTTGGCAACGAACTGATCAAAATCATCAACACCGTAAGCGACGTTGTACGCCAAACCGCCATAGCTCAAGTAGTACATACCTACCGACGATGAGCGGTACTCAGAGTGCGAGTAGTTGGCTTCAACGCGAACGTTGTCAGAGACTTCCCACTTCAGGCCAGTGTTGATGTCGACCAGGGTGTCGTTGACGAAGTTGTCGCGCGTGCCGATGTCGGTCCAACGGAAGTAACCGAAGCTTGCGCCGATGTCATTTCTGGGGTCGCCAGGAATAGTCGGTCCGGGCGCCGCGGGCGGAGCATAACGACCAAACGACTCGTTATCAGAAATGATCGCATCGAGGTAGACATCAAGGTTGTCATTGATCTCATACTCGGCTGATACCCAGCTGTTCAGGCGCTCCAGTGAGGCGCGGTTAGCAGATACCAGCGCGTAGGCGTAGCCACAATAAAAACCGGTATTGGGGCCAGCGACCAAATCCATGCGCATCTCGCCCACGAAACCGGTGCCACTGGGGTCGTCTTGACAGCCAGCGCCCGGCGTAAATGCCCACGTGCTTCTGTCATTGGGGTCGTAGGGGCCGCTTACGTTGGGGTTAACCAGGGTGTAACCATAGAAGCTAACGCCAACAGTTTCAGCGTAACCAACGATGTCGCCGTCGCCATCGTAGTCACCGTAGCTTGCTGCGGTGAAGTCGCGATCGGCATCAAAGATGGGGTCACGCTTGTCATACTCGATGCCCATCGTCACGCTACCGCGATCTGAGCTGGCACCGAAGAGCATAGACAGCGACTCTTCCTCACCGCTGTCGCGATCGCGATCACCCATCCGGCCGGTGATCTTGAAGCCATCATAGCCGCGCTTCAGGATAATGTTGACGACACCTGCTACCGCGTCTGAACCGTAGATAGCTGACGCGCCGTCGGCAACAATCTCAATACGGTCAACGGCAGAGAAAGGGATCATGTTCAGGTTGACGGTACCGCCACCACCCAGTGAGGGTGAGCCAGCAACCCGGCGACCATTGATCATCACCAGCGTTCGGCCAGCGCCGACACCGCGAAGGTCAATTGTCGCGTTAGACTGAGCGCTGCTTCCCGATGACTCTCGGAATGAGCCCAGCGAGTTCAGGTTCGAGCTACGCAGCGCGTCCGCGACTGAGATGTCGCCCTGAATCTTCATGTCTTCCGCAGAGATCACAATGGTCTCTTGCGAGATGGTGTTGACGGTTGAGCGGGTAATCCGCGAACCGGTTACCAGAACCTCTTCGGTTTCTGTTACCTCAACATCGTCGTCTTGTGCGTTCACCACACCCATGTTGAGAGCCAGCGCTCCCGTCGACAGGCAAAGTGCATATCGCACCGCGTCGTGCATGACGTTTCGTTTTGTCATGAGTTTCTCCTCGAGTTATATCGGACGGTCGACTCGGTTGCGGCTGAGCGAAGCTCGCCGCCACGTTGTAAACGCGCCCCCTTTTTTTCACATCTATACGTATAGCGCCGTGATCCTAGGCCTAAGTATCAGGCTGAGACATCGGCTTACCTTGGATTCTACAGAAAGAACGCTCCGTAATAAAAGCGTCACAATGTCCGAATGTGGTAATAATTGACGGCGTTTTGGCTGGTTTAGTCGCTCGTTTTTTGGTGACGCAGTGGAGGCAGTTAGCGGTAATTTGGCAAGAAATTTGCCCACGGGCGCGGCTTCGCAGACAATAGCACCCGCCTCGTGACCCCCCGGAGTTGTTATGCCCTCGCAAACTGAACTGGCTAACGCCATTCGTGCTCTCGCCATGGATGCCGTTCAGGCGGCCAATAGCGGCCATCCCGGCGCGCCCATGGGCATGGCGGATATCGCCGAGGTCCTCTGGAACCGGCTTTTGCGGCATAACCCCAGCAACCCGCAATGGCCCAATCGGGACCGCTTTGTGCTCTCCAACGGCCACGGGTCGATGCTGATCTATGCCCTGTTACACCTCACCGGTTACGAGCTGTCGATCGAAGACATCAAGCAGTTCAGGCAGTTGCATAGCAAGACGCCCGGGCACCCCGAGTTCGGCTATACGCCTGGTGTTGAGACCACGACGGGCCCGCTGGGCCAGGGTCTGGCCAATGCGGTTGGGATGGCGATCGCCGAAAAGACGCTGGCAGCGCAGTTCAATCGCGATGGTCATGCCATTGTCGATCATCACACTTGGGTATTTCTGGGCGATGGTTGTTTGATGGAGGGCGTCTCTCATGAAGCCTGCTCACTTGCCGGCACGCTTGGGCTCGGCAAATTAATTGCTGTTTATGACGACAACGGCATTTCAATCGATGGCGAAGTTGAGGGCTGGTTTACTGACGATACGCCCAAGCGCTTCGAAGCCTACGGCTGGCATGTGATTCCGGCCGTTGATGGGCATGATCCGGCGGCCATTGAGGCGGCCTTGTTAGACGCCAAGGCCGAGACCAGCAGGCCAACATTGGTGTGCTGCAAAACGGTGATTGGCAAAGGCAGCCCAAATAAGCAAGGGACAGAGAGCTGTCACGGCGCAGCGCTCGGCGAGGACGAAATTGCGCTGACCCGCGAATCGCTAGGGTGGCATCATGCGCCTTTCGATATCCCGGCTGACATTCGCGAAGGCTGGGATCGGCGTGCGACAGGCGCTGAGCTCGAAGCCGATTGGCAGGCGGCCTTCGATGCCTATCGTGAGGCGCATCCAGATCTGGCCGACGAGCTGCTACGGCGCATACGCGGTGATTTGCCGGTCGATTTTTCTGAGCAGGCTGACGCCTATATCGCCAAGTGCGTGGAAGATGCGGCGGATGTCGCATCTCGCAAGGCCTCGCAACAAGCGCTGAATGCCATGGGCCCGCTCTTGCCCGAGCTGCTGGGCGGCTCTGCCGATTTGGCCGGCTCCAACCTCACCCTGTGGTCCGGTGCTCATGGCGTGTCTGCAGAGGCCCCCGGCGGTAATTACATTTTTTACGGCGTGCGTGAATTTGCCATGGCGGCGATCATGAACGGTGTTGCGCTTCATGGTGGTTTTATTCCCTACGGCGCCACGTTCCTTATTTTTATGGAATATGCGCGCAATGCGGTGCGCATGTCGGCGCTCATGGGCCAGCGGGTGCTCTATGTTTTCACTCATGATTCGATTGGTTTGGGAGAGGACGGCCCGACTCACCAACCGGTTGAGCAACTTACGGCTTTGCGTGCCACGCCCAATCTGCACACTTGGCGGCCCTGTGATGCGGTGGAGTCGGCGATTGCCTGGAAGCGGTCTCTTCTGCGAGAAAACGGCCCTACAGCCATGGTTTTCTCGCGCCAGACGCTGCCAGCTCAGATCATCCATGCGGATCAAGTAGAGGCCGCACATCGCGGCGGCTATGTGCTGGTCCGCGAAACGGACCAGTTGGACGCGATTGTCATTGCGACCGGGTCTGAGGTGGCGCTTGCAGTTGAGGCGGCAGAGCGGTTGGCGGCAGCGGGCCGTGGCATCAGGGTGGTGTCGATGCCGTGTGCAGAAGTCTTTGACGCACAGGAAGCAGGTTACCGAGAAGCCGTACTGCCCAGCGATGTCCTCGCGCGTGTTGCTGTCGAAGCTGGGCACACTGACTATTGGTACAAGTACGTTGGTATTGATGGGCGTGTGGTTGGGATGACCTCGTTTGGAGAATCTGCACCTGCCTCTTCGTTGTTTCAGCATTTTGGTTTGACGGCAGATAGCGTGGTGGCTGCTGTTGAGGAAGTGATGCTCGATTGACTATGCGCATTGCAATCAACGGATTTGGGCGAGTCGGCCGGACGCTGCTGCGGGTTTTTAACGCGCGAGAGGATGCTCGCTCACAGCTAGAGCTTGCCGCCATCAATGAAATTGCTGACCCTGATACGGTGGTGCACCTGGCCCGATACGACTCTAACTATGGGCGTTATCCTGGTCGCATCGCGCGCTCGGGGGCGCTTTTGGCCATTGATCAGTCACTGGTGCCTCTGAGCCATATTGCCGACGTTGCAGATCTACCTTGGGCGGCGCTCGATATTGATCTGGTCTTCGAGTGCACCGGTGCGTTCACTGATCGCGAGACAGCCGAACAACACATTCAAGCGGGTGCAGAGCGGGTACTGTTTTCCCACCCTGCCGAGTCCGATGTGGACGCCACCATCGTCTATGGAGTGAATCACCAGCAGCTCTCGGAAAGTATGAACGTGGTGTCAGCGGCCTCTTGCACGACCAATGCGGTGGTGCCGGTTTTGGCGACGCTTGACGAAACTTTTGGCATCGAAGCGGCAACCATTACCACCATTCATTCGCTAATGAATGACCAGCCCGTGCTGGATGCGTATCACCACACCGACCTGCGCAAGACCCGGGCGGCGTCGCAGTCGATTATCCCTGTCGATACGGGCCTGGCCGTTGGCATCGAGCGCATTTTGCCGCAGCTTGCGGGGAAGCTCTCGGCCCATGCCCTGCGAGTCCCTACCACCAAGGTGTCGGCTATTGAGCTAACGGTGGCCACTGAGCGCACTGTCAGCAGTGACCAGATCAACAGTGCGCTTCGGGAAGCCGCTGAAGGGCCTCTGGCGGGCGTGTTGGACTACTCATTAGAGCCGCTGGCATCGTGTGACTTTGCCGGTGAAGCAGCCTCAGCGATTGTGGATGCCAAGCAGACACAGGTGGCCGCTGGGCGGCTCGCGAAGATCTTGATCTGGTTCGATAACGAGTGGGCTTACGCCAGTCGCATGATTGATGTGGCACTCGCCTGGCAGCAATGCATGAGCGACTCCGGTGAGTCGGTGCAGGAAGGAATGCTATGAAGCTGATGGCTGACCTTGATTTGACGGGTCTCAGGGTATTGATCCGCGAAGATCTCAACGTGCCGATTCGTGACGGCAAGATCACGAATGATTCACGTCTGCAGGCAGCGGCACCGTCCATTATGTCGGCGGTCGAACGCGGTGCGGCGGTGATCGTCATGTCGCATTTGGGGAGGCCTGTCGAGGGCGAGTGGAGTGAAGAGGCCTCGCTGGCGCCTGTTGCCGCGCGTCTCGCAGAGCTTTTGGGGCGAGATGTTCTGCTCGCGACACAGTGGCGGCACGTCGCGCCGCTGCCCGGTGACGTCGTGCTCCTCGAAAATGTTCGTTTCAACCGCGGTGAGGCTGCTGATGATGATGCGCTGGCCGCCGATTATGCGGCGCTGTGTGATGTGTTCGTGATGGACGCCTTCGGCACGGCACATCGGGCACAAGCATCGACCCACGGTGTGGTCAGACACGCTCCGGTGGCCTGCGCCGGGCCATTGCTTCATGGTGAATTAACCGCATTGGAGCGCGCTTTGACGGAGGCCCAGCGGCCGATGCTGGCTGTGGTGGGCGGGTCCAAGGTGTCAACCAAACTCGAGGTATTGGGTCAGCTGTCTGCGCGATGTGACAGCCTGCTGGTGGGTGGCGGCATCGCCAACACCTTTTTGGCGGCGGCGGGCTACCCGGTGGGCCAGTCACTGTGTGAACATGATTTGATCGAGACGGCGCGTGCGCTGATGGACCGAGTCGATATCCCTCTCCCCATCGATGTTGTAGTCGCGCCAAGTATCGACGAGGGCCATCGGGCGGAAATTAAGCTGGCTGCCGATGTCTCAGACAGCGATATGATTTTGGACGTGGGGCCCGAGACGGCCGCTGGGGTCGCCGAGCGCATCGAACAGGCGGCCACAATTTTGTGGAACGGTCCACTGGGTGTATTCGAGCAGGAGGCTTTCGCGCACGGCACCCGAGTATTGGCGGAAGCGATCGCCAAGAGCGAGGGTTTTTCGCTAGCGGGAGGTGGCGACACGCTCGCCGCGATAGACCAGTTTGGCGTGGCCGAGGCAGTCTCGTATATCTCCACAGGCGGAGGTGCGTTTTTGGAGTATGTTGAGGGCAAGGAGTTGCCCGCTGTCGCGGCGCTGAAGGCCCGCGCGGCGAGCGCGTAATGCCTTGCCAGACGAACAACAAAAGTGACGGAAAATAAGAGAGGAAGTAAACCATGGCACTGATCAGCTTGCGGCAACTACTGGATCACGCTGCGGAGCACGGTTATGGCGTCCCGGCGTTCAACGTGAATAATCTGGAGCAGACACGGGCCATTATGGAAGCTGCCGACCAGACGGATTCGCCGGTCATCATGCAGGCCAGCGCTGGAGCGAGAAAGTATGCGGGCGCGCCCTTCCTTAGGGCGTTGATGGAGGCGGCCATGACAGAATTTCCTCATGTGCCGGTAGTGGTGCATCAGGATCATGGCACTTCGCCTGGGGTTTGCCAGCGTTCAATTCAGCTGGGCTTCAGCTCGGTGATGATGGATGGCTCGCTGGGTGATGATGGCAAGACTCCCATGGATTACGACTACAACGCGGGCGTGACCAGACAAGTGGTTGACATGGCGCATGCCTGCGGCGTCTCCGTTGAGGGTGAAATAGGTTGTCTCGGGTCTCTGGAGACCGGTGAGGCTGGAGAGGAGGACGGCATTGGTGCGGCTGGGAAGTTGAGCCACGACCAGCTGCTGACAGACCCGGAAGAGGCGGCGCAATTCGTAGCCGATACCGGAGTCGACGCGTTGGCGATCGCCTGTGGCACCAGCCACGGCGCCTACAAATTTACCCGTCCACCCACTGGTGACATTCTGGCGATGGATCGCATCAAGGCCATTCACTCTCGCATCCCCAACACCCACTTAGTGATGCACGGCTCATCGGCCGTGCCGCAAGACTGGTTGGCTGTGATTAACGAGTTTGGCGGTGAGATTCCCGAGACCTATGGCGTGCCGGTGGAACAAGTTGTGGAAGGTATTAAGCATGGTGTGCGTAAGGTGAACATCGATACTGACCTTCGCCTCGCTTCTACGGGTTCGATCCGCCGTTTTCTGGCCGAACATCCTGCCGAATTTGACCCGCGCAAATATTTTGCGGCAAGCCTCGAGGCCATGAAAGCGATCTGCATTGCTCGTTACGAAGCCTTTGGAACAGCAGGGAATGCCTCGAAGATACAGCCACTGTCACTCGCCGATATGCAGGCTAAATACGCGGCTTAGTGATGCTTTAACCCGCTCGAGGAGCGGGCATTTTGCCATGCGCGGTCCGTGTGTTGGCGAGCTCAAAGCCGTATGATGCCCGGCTTTTCGACGGCACATTGAGCAGATGACACAGCCTTACATCAAGCGAATCCTGAACGCACAGGTCTACGATGTTGCGCGTGAGACGCCTTTGGAGCCTGCGCCGTTGCTGTCAGCGCGTATCGACAACCAGGCTTTCCTGAAGCGTGAAGATCTCCAGCCTGTCTTTTCTTTTAAGTGTCGCGGCGCCTACAACAAGATGGTTCATCTTGACGAGGCGGCTCGGAGCGCAGGCGTCGTGGCGGCATCTGCGGGCAATCATGCACAAGGTGTCGCGCTGGCGGCATCAAAGCTCGGTATCAAGGCCAAAATCGTGATGCCCGGCACGACGCCAGCCATCAAAGTTGATGCGGTGCGAGCATTGGGGGCTCGGGTGATCTTGCATGGCGATTCCTTTGATGAAGCTGCGCTTCGAGCGAAGACCTTAGTTGAGGAAGAGGGCCTGACGTTCATCCATCCCTTCGATGACCCCGACGTCATCGCTGGTCAGGCGACGGTTGCGGTAGAACTCGTCCGCCAATCACACCAGCCGCTGGACTATGTCTTCGTGTGTTGCGGCGGTGGCGGTTTGCTCGCTGGCATGGCCACTTACCTGCGCTACGTCTGGCCCAAAACGCGCATCATTGGTGTTGAGCCTGAAGATGCAGCCTGTGTCAAAGCTGCGTTGGACCAGGGTAAGCGGGTGAGACTCAAGGAGGTGGGGCTGTTTGCCGATGGTTGCGCCGTTGCCCAGACGGGTAAGGAAACTCTCAAGCTGATTAGGCAATCGGTAGACGAGGTCATCACGGTGAGTACCGATGAAATCTGTGCTGCCGTGAAGGATATTTTTGAGGACAGCCGGGCCATCGCCGAGCCAGCCGGAGCTCTCGCTGTGGCGGGAATGAAAAAGTATGCCGCGGAGCATCAGGTCTCTGGTGCCACCATGGCGGCCACGGTCAGCGGTGCGAACACCAACTTTGATCGGTTGCGGTATATCTCAGAGCGCACCGAGATCGGTGAGCGTCGTGAGGTGGTGCTGAGCGTCACCATCCCGGAGCGCCCGGGCGCTTTCAAGGCTTTCTGTAGTGCCATCGGCAGGCGGAATGTCACTGAATTTAACTACCGCTATGAAACAGCTGCCGAGGCAAAGGTGTTCGTCGGGTTAACCGTTATGCCTGGAGACAGTAGCCTCGACGCCTTGCAGGCAGCCTTGCGGGAGCAAGGTTACGGTGTGCTGGATCTCACCGACAACGAGACCGCCAAATTACACCTGCGTCATATGGTCGGTGGCAGGCTGTCGGAGGACATTGAGGATGAGATGGTGTTCAGGGTCGAGTTCCCGGAGCGCCCTGGCAGCCTGCTTAAGTTCCTGAATGCATTGGGCAAGGACTACAGTATTTCTCTGTTCCACTATCGCAATCATGGTGCCGCCTATGGCCGCATTCTGGTTGGTATGCAGGTGCCGCAAGGAAAGCGCACTGCGCTCAGAAAAGCTTTGGATAATTTGGGTTATCGCTTTTGGGAAGAGACGGATAATCCGGCGTATCTGGAATATCTGGGTCGCCCCAGTCGGTAATCAGCGCGCCCTATCAATGGCGCCGTATCAGGTGAATACGGTCAACCCCTCTTCGCTGAGAAAAGCATCCAGTTTTTGGTCGTGAGCCTCGGTCTCCCACCGATCGACCTGTTGCATGGCATAGCCAACTCCGAGCCTGAAGCCTCCTGCTTGTGCAAAGAGACGGTCATAGAATCCGCCCCCATACCCCAGTCTGATACCGTCTTTGCCAACCCCCAGAAGCGGCGTAATAAAGAGGTTGATTTCCTCCGCGGAAATGACTGAGCCCCTATCGGTAGGTTGGCTGACGCCGCCAATAGTGGTTTCAGTCGGATCACCCGGTTGCCATTCATGGAAGCTCAGTGTTTCCCCAACCACTCGGGGACACACGACTCTCACTCCGCGCGCTAGCGCGTCTTGCATCATGGTCAAAGGATCAAACTCTGACTGGTGTGGCAGGTAGCCAGCGATGGTGCATGCCTCATCCCAAGGTGTGCAACTTTCCAAATGCAAGGTTGCGCGGCGGACGCAGTCTTGACGCTGCCTCGGTGGCAGAGCGTCCCTTGCAGCGCGAAGTTCGGCACGCAAGGCGCGCTTTGAGGATGATGACTCAACAGACATTGCAAAAAGTGGCTGGTTTTGGCTGGCGCTGCCAGCGGGGATACTGAGCCATGGCGACGCCATTGGCTCGAGTGGTAAAAATGACCCGCGGTACCGCTGACGAATAGGCCCTTGAACCCTGCGGCTCAAGGTGGTGACCACCACGCGACTTCAGGCTTCCCGGTTCTGGCCAGGCTTGCTCAACAGTCGCGGAAGTGACCTCCGGGTACTGCGTTATCGGCTCGAGGACAAATCGTCTGGCGAATACTTCAGGCCGAGCACAGTATAACGGAATGGGAGGTTTAGTTAATCTCAAGTTGCCGGAGTTGGTACAACACCTCATCGAGCTGACTATTCAGCGCGGAAAGGCGCTCCTGCTCTTCGCTGGTCTCGAGGGGGTTGTCCCCGGTCTTGAGCGCCAGTAGTTCGTGACTGATGTTGAGTGCCGCCATGATGGCGACCCGCTCAAGACCCATCACTTTGCCCGTCGAGCGAATGTCACGCATGTGTTGGTCGAGGTACCTTGCCGCCTGAGTGAGCGCTATTTCCTCATCCGGGGGGCAGGCGACCTGATATTCCTTGTCCAGAATATCGACACTGACGGTGTTGGGTCGGCTCATGGACTACCGTCCAGTGAGCGCAGCCTAGCAAGGGAGGTTTCAACGTGCTCACTGGCTTGCCGCTGTCGCTCCAGCAACTCTCTCCGCTCTCGCTGCAATTCTGCGGCGCGCAGTTTCAAAGCCCGATTCTCCCTGTTCAGCTCACGGCTGAGCTCGATAAGGTCGTTCACTTTTTTTTCGAGCGCCTGGATGAGGTTGTCAGCCACGGGAGGTACACTGTGTTGTGAGCAGTCCGCACTATAATGCTCGTTGTTTCATTGGGTCAACGTGCCGCCAGTTGTAGGGGGCCGCTTTCCTCTATGAGGTTAGGGCTGCCTGACCATGATGACCCAACGCTAATCCCGATTAAGGAATTACTCATAGTGTTACTTGATGCACTCGGAGCATTCGAAGACATGCCCTCGTGGGACGACGCGGCGGATAGCCTTTTCAATGCCGGCCTCACGCTCAACCCTTCCGCGCTTCATGGCGCGATGGCCGGCTTGTTGGGCGCAGGATTCAGCCCCCACACGGAACATCATTTTTCGGCGACGGTCGCGGCGCTGGAGAAAGCGCTCGCTATTGACCTCACCGGGGATCTTGTGGATTTTTCTTCCCGTCTGAGCCTTGCCACACTCTCGGCCATTGAGGACGCTGACTACACTTTCCATCCGCTCCTACCTTCGGACGACAGCCCAATAGAGGAGCGCCTGCTATCCATATCTGAGTGGACCCGTGGTTTTCTCTCCGGATTCACCCAGGGCATCACCCTTCGCAAAGCCGCAGGTGAGCCGGTCCCGGAGATGACGGCAGAGGCGCTGAAAGATATGGCAGCAATCGCTCAGGTTGAAACAGAGGAAGCCGACTCGGAAGAGGCGGAGCGTCAGCTTGAGGACATCATCGAATATATTCGCTTCGCTGCGATTAATATCGTCAATGAAGCCCAATCCCTGCAGGAAGACAACAGTGAAAATCTCCAAAGCTGAATTTGCGCGTCGGCGCAAGAAATTAATGGGCATGATGGATCGTCAGAGCATTGCGATCATTCCCGGTGCACCTGAAGTGACGCGTAGCCGCGATACGGAATATCCCTTCCGCCAGAACAGCGATTTGTTCTATCTCACGGGCTTTGAGGAGCCGGACTCAGTGCTGGTTCTGGTGCCAGGGCGCCGCCAGGGTCAGGTGGTGCTGTTCTGTAGAGAGCGTGATCCAGAGATGGAGCTTTGGAATGGCTATCGTCTGGGTCCAGAGGGTGCGGTTGCCTATCTTGGGGTCGATGATGCCTTTCCGATTGATGATCTCGACGAGATCCTCCCCGGCCTGATCGAGGGCACACAACGCATTTACTACTCCATGGGGCACGACGATGTTTTTGATCAGCGAGTGATGGGTTGGGTAAATCAGATCCGCAGGTTGGTGCGCTCGGGCGCGGCCCCGCCGGCCGACTTCACCGATCTGGCGTTTCTGCTACACGAGCAGCGCCTGATCAAATCCGCAGCAGAAATCCGTGTGATGAGAAAGGCGGGGGAAATTAGTGCAGCGGCACATGTGCGGGCCATGCAGGAGTGTCAACCCGGGCGATATGAATACCATCTTGAGGCGTCTATCCAGCACACTTTTTCAGAACATGGCGCACGTTTCCCGGCCTACAACTCCATTGTCGGATCGGGCGCCAATGCCTGCGTGTTGCATTACACCGAGAACGCATCGCGGATGAAGGCCGGTGACCTGGTGCTGATTGATGCAGGTTGTGAGTATCAGGGCTATGCCGCCGACATCACTCGAACCTTTCCGGTCAGCGGCCGATTTACGCCAGAGCAGAGGGCGATCTACGACCTAGTGCTCGAGGCGCAGCGTGCCGCGATTGCCAAGGTGCGCCCCGGCAACACCTGGAATCAGCCCCACGATGCCACTGTGCGCGTGATCACGCGGGGTCTCATCAAGCTGGGCCTGTTGAAGGGAAAGGAGCGGGAATTGATTAAGGCTGAGGCCTACCGGGACTTCTATATGCATCGCGCAGGTCACTGGCTGGGTCTCGATGTGCACGATGTGGGCGACTACCGCATTGACGGACGCTGGCGGCAGCTCGAGCCCGGAATGGTGCTGACCATTGAGCCCGGTATATACATTGCCACCGACAACACCAAGGTCGCCAAGCGATGGCGCGGCATTGGTATTCGTATTGAGGATGACGTGGCGGTGACAGAAACCGGCTGCGACGTGCTCACTGCCGATGTGCCAAAGCGCGCCGACGACATTGAGGCGCTGATGTCTGAGGCGTCATGAGCGACGTGCAGCAGGTCCTGATTCTTGGGGGAGGCCTGTCGGGTCTCTCCTTTGCGATCGCCCTGGCAACAGAAGATCCGACCTTGGATATCACGTTGCTGGAGGCGCATCCCTTTCGCTCGGGCACACCCAATCCCTTGGATACCCGAGGTTCCGCGTTGAACCTTCACTCAGTAGAGCTTTTGACCCGTTGGGGTCTTTGGCCTGCTCTGGAACCACACACCGGCGCGATCGCTGATATCCATGTCTCTCATCGAGGGCATTTTGGTAGCACTCTCATGACAGCCAAAGAGCTCGACGCGCCTGCACTGGGTTATGTCGTTGAAAATCATGAGCTTGGCCGCGCCTTGCTAGCGCGTGCAGAACAGCTTGGTGTGACTGTCCGCGCGCCGGTCCGCTGCGTTTCACTGGAAACTGGCACAGAGAAGCCGGGTGTGCAGACCGATGATGGTGAGCGGCTCACTGCAGATCTGGTGTTGCTTGCGGCTGGGGTCGCCGAGGCATGGTTTGAAGGTCTGGGCATCGGTGTCGAAGAGCGCCCAACCGGGCATCACGCGGTTGTGTTTAATGTGAGCTTCCCGGGGGCACAGCAGGGGCGCGCTTTCGAACGTTTCACGCCCCACGGTCCGCTGGCGGTGCTGCCATTGCCCTCCCTGACGCGATCAGAGCAGCGCTTCAATGTGGTCTGGTCGGTCCCCGACAAGGAGATGGAGACTCTCAGCGGCTTGGATAATGAGGCCTTTATATCGGCGTTTCAAAACGCTTTTGGCTGGCGACTCGGACGAGTCGGCGATGTGGGGCAGCGCAGCCAGTGGCCACTCGTGCGCTTGATCGCCACCGAGCAATACCGATCGGGATTTCTTCTAGTGGGCAACGCAGCGCACACTTTGCATCCTGTGGCCGGGCAAGGCCTCAACCTATCGCTCCGAGAGGCCGGCATATTGGCCGCCGAGTTGGCAATAGCGGTGGGCGAAGATCGACCCATCGGTCAGTTGAGCAGTCTCAACCGTTACCTGGAGTACGCCATCGAAGAGCAGCACTTGGTTACCCGCAGTACAGATCTGTTGGCGACGCTATTCAATCGTCGCGGCCCGCTGCTTGATGCGCCGAGAAATCTGTCATTGGCGCTGCTCGACCTGATTCCTGCGGCTCGTTCCCGGGTCGCCAACCTTGGCACCGGCCAGCGCAATGCCCGCGGCTAAAACGCCTGAACGCGAGATGGTAAGCCCCGATATTTTGATTGTGGGTGCCGGTGTCGCTGGCCTGTCGCTGGCGACGGCGCTGGGGCGTGAGGGATTCCATGTCACGGTCATCGATGGCGCCAGTCGCCCGCAGTTACCCACCACTGATAGAGCCATTACCGACTGGGACCTGCGTGTCAGCGCGCTAACCCCGTCGTCAATCGCTTTTCTGGAGGGTCTGGGTGCCTGGTCAGCCATACCCGCTAACCGCACCGGGTGCTACACCGGCATGAAGGTATGGGATGGACACGGCAGCGGTCGTATTCGCTTTAATGCCAGCGAGGTCAACGCGCCCTATCTCGGACACATTGTTGAGAATCGGCTCACACTGCAGGCGCTGCTCCAATGCGCAGAAACTTGCCCCGGCGTGGACGTGCTGTGGGAATGTGCGATGGAGACCATGACGCACTCCCATTCCGGTTGGGAAATTCGTTGTCAGGATGGCTCGACCTTTTGTGCGCCGCTCACGGTCGGGGCGGACGGTGCGCGTTCACGAGTACGGGAGTGGGCGGCCATGCCGACGCGTCAATGGAGCTACGATCAGAACGCGATTGTGGGTACCGTAGCACTGACATCTCATCATCAAGATGCCTGCTGGCAGGCTTTTCTTGATAGCGGCCCTCTCGCTTTGTTGCCGCTGGCTGACGAAGACAAAGTGGCTATCGTTTGGTCGCTGGATGAGCGGCAGCACGAGCAGACTGCGGCGCTATCAGACGCGGCATTTTTGTCGGCGCTCAACCGAGCGCTGGGGTGTGACGCGCCGGAGGCCGTGGCCGTGGGCCCGAGAGCCAGCTTCCCGCTCAGACAGTCTCATGCCGTTGACTATGTGGATCAGGGTTTGGTGCTGGTGGCAGACGCGGCACACAGTATCCACCCGCTCGCTGGTCAGGGTATCAATCTGGGTCTGAGCGATGTCAGGGTGCTGGCCGAAGAGCTGACGGCGGGCAAGGCCAAAGGTCTGGCGGTCGACAATCCAGTGTCGCTCAAGCGCTATCAGCGCCAGCGGAAAACCGAAAATCTTGCGATGATGGCGGCGATGGAGGGCTTTAAGCGCGGTTTCGGCAGCCAAAACCCACTAGCGGTCATTGCGCGTAATGTCGGGTTGGGCTTGGTTGACCAGCAGGCCTGGCTAAAGCGCTGGTTCATGGGACAGGCGCTAAGCTGAGCCCTTTTCACGCGACTAAAGCCGAGTGCTTGATGTTCGCGGAATCCATGATTCACGAAGAGGGTTGCCACAGCGGCGAGCGAACCATACGCACCTCGCTTCCGTTTTCTGATCTTAGCGCAGTGACAAGATCGGCCACTGATGCGCCTCGGCGTGGGCGCGAAGGGTCTCGTCGGGGTCGACAGCCACCGGATGTCCCACAGCGCTCAGCAGCGGCAGGTCGTTGTGGGAGTCGGAATAGAACCAGCTGTCATCTGAATCCGTGATGTGGGGGTGCTGGCTTCGCCAATCGGCAAGATGACTAACTTTGCCCTCCCGAAAGCAGGGGCTGCCTTCAACCTTCCCGGTATAGCACTCAGCGCGGATACCCACTCCGCTGCCAAGCCAGTGCTCAAACCCTAGCCTCGCGGCTACTGGCTCGGCCACCACTGCATGAGTAGCGGTCATCATCAAAAGCGTGTCCCCTTTGATGCGATGCTCGTTGAGGAGGTCAAACGCTTTGTCGAGCAGCATCGGTTCAATGCACTCTGTTATGAATTGCCGCTGTAGTGACCTGACGGCTGATCGCGACATCCCGGTGAGTGGCTCGAGCACAAAGTCGAGATAGGCGGCCATGTCGAGCTGACCCGATTGATAATCAGCGTAAAACGCGTCATTTTTCAGACGGAAGGTGTCTGCCTGAACGAGTCCGGCATCGCACAGAAACTCCCCCCAACGGTGATCGGAGTCGCCCGCCAGCAGGGTGTTGTCGAGGTCAAATATCGCCAGTGCCATAGGGTGGCCCGATTCGCTATCGAAGAAAGATGCCTCCTTTCGTGCCGTCGAAGGAGGATGTGTGGAAGAATACGGACTGAAGGCCCGTGTCTCAATCCCGGGTCAATCTCTGATCAACTTCCGGAAAGCGACCTTGGAGCAAGCAGAAGACAACGAACGCGTAATCGACCGCGAGGGCTTTCGTCCCAATGTGGGGATCGTGATCTGCAATGCTAACGATCAGGTTCTGTGGGGGCGTCGGATAAACGGCCGCGATTCATGGCAGTTTCCCCAGGGTGGCGTGCACCGTGACGAGAGCCCGGAAGCGGCTATGTATCGCGAGCTGGAGGAAGAAGTGGGGCTTCGCCCTGAGTCAGTGGAAATGCTTGGTCGCACCCAAGGGTGGCTGCATTACCGCTTGCCCAAGCGATTTATTCGCAAAACAGAGAACCCGATCTGCATTGGCCAGAAGCAGATCTGGTTCCTGCTGCGACTGACCGGCACTGAGAGCGATATCGCGCTGGATGCCCATGATGACCCCGAGTTTGATCATTGGCGCTGGGTCAGTTACTGGTATCCGGTGACGGCGGTGGTTGATTTCAAGCAAGACGTATACCGGCAGGCGCTGACTCAGTTAGCGGGTCGGCTAACGCCTAAATCACACAGTAATCGCAGGCGGCGGAGGCAGCGTTAATGCTTGAGGTATTGCGCCGCTTGATTCAGGACGTCAATGCGGCTGACTCACTCGAAGATGCGCTCGCTCTGATCGTCGCCCAGGTCAGGGCTGCCATGCACACCGATGTCTGCACGATTTATCTCCACGACAAGGCGAGCCGAAAGCTGGTCTTTCGCGCAACCGAAGGGTTGAATTCTGAGAAGGTTGGCCAGTTTGGCTTGGGGTTTGATGAGGGTCTGGTGGGTTGGGTCGCTACTCGTGAGGAACCCCTCAATTTGAACGACGCCAGCGCTCATCCTCAATTTCAATTGGTGGAAGGGTTAGGGGAAGAGCCTTTCAACGCCTTTCTTGGCGCGCCTATCGTGCACCAGCGCGACTTGCTCGGCGTGTTGGTGGTGCAGCAGGGAGATCATCGTCGATTCTCGGAAGACGAGGAGGCGTTCCTGATTACCGTATCAGCGCAGCTCGCAGGCCTTATCGCCCATGCAGAGCTGGCAGGTGTGATCCGCCAGGCGCCGGCAGTGGCGGAGGATGCGGAGGGCGGTGCGCGCTTGTCGGGCGTTGCCGCTTGCTCTGGGATTGGTATTGGTACGGCGGCCTGGATTTCACCGCATGCCGATTTACAGACCGTGCCTTCGCGGGAAGCAACGGACCGGCGCGCCGAACTAAAAGCTTTCAGAGAAGCGCTCGCCAGTGTGCGTGCAGACATTCAGCAGGTTGCCGAAAACCTTGAGGATGAGCTGGGTCCTGAGGATCGCGCGTTGTTTGGTGTCTACCTGAGCATTCTGGATGACTCTGCGTTAGGGGGAGAGGTGGCGGCGCTGATTAAGGCAGGTGAATGGGCTCAGGGCGCGTTGAGCCAGGTCATGCTTCGTCACATCCGGCACTTCGAGCGCATGGAGCACTCTTATCTGCGCGAGCGAGCGGTCGATGTTCGTGATCTCGGTACCCGAGTGCTGGGGTATTTACAGGACGCAGACCGGGAGGAGGCGCATTACCCCGAAGCCACTGTGTTGGTGGCCGAGGAGCTCACCGCTTCTGCACTGGGAGAAATCCCACGCGACAAGCTGGTGGGCATTGTTTCGATGCGTGGCAGTGCCAATAGCCATACCGCGATATTGGCAAGGGCCATGGGTATCCCGGCCGTCGTGGGTGTGGAGGACCTGCCACTCAAGCAGCTGCCCGATCGACAGTTGGTAGTGGACGGCTATAACGGCCGCGTCTATGTGAATCCGCATCCCGATCTGCTGTCGAGATTTCAGGGTTTATTGGCGGAGGATGAGGCTCTTTTCGAAGAGCTGGCGCCGCTGGCTCAGCAACCGGCGGCGACATCTGACGGCTACGCTGTTCCGCTGTGGGTCAATACAGGTGTTGCGGCCGATGTGCAGCGCGCGAGGGAGTTTGGTGCTGAGGGTGTCGGGCTGTATCGCACCGAAGTGAGTTTTCTCCTGCGCGATCGGTTCCCCAGTGAAGAGGAGCAACGCCAGCTGTACCGCGAGCAGCTGGAAGCCTTGCATCCATCTCCCGTTACCATGCGAACGCTGGACATTGGCGGCGATAAAGCACTGCCGTATTTTCCGATAGAAGAGTCAAACCCTTTTCTGGGGTGGCGCGGTATACGGGTCACCCTAGACCACCCGGAGATCTTTCTGACGCAGGTCAGGGCTATGCTGAAGGCCAACGAGGGGCTCGATAACCTCCGCATTCTGTTACCCATGGTGACAGCAATAGATGAGTTGCGATCCGCCCGGGAATTGATTTTGCGTTGCCATGCTGAGGTCATGAGCGAAGGTTTCAGCGCGGGGCTCCCTCCAATAGGCGTGATGATTGAAGTGCCCGCCGCCGTGTATCTGGCGGGACCGTTGGCAGAAGAAGCTGATTTCCTCTCGGTGGGCTCCAACGATTTGACCCAGTATTTACTGGCCGTGGATCGCGGCAATGCGAGAGTGGCTGATTTGTATCAGTCGCTTCATCCCGCAGTCCTGACAGCCCTTGCAGATATCATTACTGCCGCCCACAAGCACAACCGCTCGGTCAGCATTTGCGGCGAGCTGGCTGGAGATCCTCGGGCAGCGCCTCTTTTGGTAGCCATGGGGTTTGACCAGTTGTCCATGAATGCGGGCAGTCTTTCAGTGATCAAGCGCATCTTGAGTGCTTTCAGCCGTGCCGAACTGGAGCAGCTAATGGCGACCATACAGCCATTAAGGTCCGCTCAGGAGGTCGTTACGGCGTTGGATCTGGCGCTGAGCGACCGCGGCCTTGACGTGTTCCTGCGCCGCGGAGGCGACGTATAAATGGTGCCTTACCCTGACATTGATCCCGTAGCGCTTGCATTGGGACCCATCAAAATCCACTGGTACGGGCTGACCTATATTGCTGGTTTTGCGTTCGCGTGGTGGCTAGCACGGCGGCGGTGTGAGCAGCCCCACTCCCCATTGGCGCGGGCGCAGGTAGATGACCTAATTTTCTATGCCGCGGTGGGCGTGGTCATAGGAGGCCGGCTTGGCTACGCTGTTTTTTACGGTTTTGAGCGGCTGGCCTCGGACCCGATGTGGCTGTTTCGGGTCTGGGAAGGCGGAATGGCCTTTCACGGTGGGTTGCTGGGCGTGCTGACGGCTATGGCATTCTTCGCACGCCAGCGCCAGATCCAGTGGGGTCGGTTGATGGACTTTGTCGCGCCGCTGACGCCGGTGGGACTCGCTTTGGGCAGACTGGGTAATTTTATTGGGCAGGAGCTGTGGGGTCGGCCTGCTGACGTCCCCTGGGCTATGATCTTCCCAAACGATCCATTGGGTCTCGCACGCCACCCCTCTCAGCTCTATCAATTTGCGCTTGAGGGATGCCTGCTGTTCTTGGTATTGCTCTGGTTTAGCCGCAAACAGCGGCCCACTTGGGCGGTGTCGGGCGTGTTCCTGGTCGGTTACGGAGCGCTTCGTTTTGTTGCGGAGTTTTTCCGGGAGCCCGATGCCCATATTGGCTTCGACGCACTGGGCTGGATGACCCGCGGGCAGCTACTGTGTGTGCCCATGCTGGTAGCAGGGTTGTGTTTACTGTACTGGGCTTACCGCCCAAAAACTCGATGAGGGGTTCATGCAGGCGTATCTCGACTTACTGAACGACATTCGCGAATACGGGATCGATCGCGGCGACCGCACAGGCACAGGCACTCGCTCAGTGTTCGGGCGGCAGTTGCGCTTTGATCTGACTCAGGGCTTTCCCATTCTCACCACTAAGCGAGTGCACTTCAAAAGTGTGGTGAATGAGTTGATCTGGTTTCTCAGTGGTGACACCAACACGCGCTGGTTGCGCGAAAATGGTGTGAGTATTTGGGATGAGTGGGCGACTGAGGAGGGTGATCTGGGGCCGCTTTACGGTGCTCAGTGGCATGCCTGGCCCACCCGCGACGGCGGCAGCATCAACCAGATCGATTATGTCGTCGATTGCCTGAAAAATAGGCCGGAAAGCCGGCGCATCCTCTTTCACGCCTGGAACGTCGAATACCTGCCAGATGAGACAGTGACCCCTCAGGATAACGTGCGTGCTGGCCGCATGGCGCTGCCACCCTGCCACCTTCTATACCAATTTTATGTGGGCAGGGGTGCGCTTTCAGCTCAGCTCTACATCCGGTCCAGCGACGTCTTTCTGGGTCTGCCCTTCAATATTGCCTCGGTGGCTCTGCTCGTTCACATGCTGGCGCAACAGTGCGATCTGGCGGTTGGCGAAGTCGTGGTAACCCTTGGGGACGCGCATTTATATAGTAATCACGGTGAACAGGTCAGTACGCAATTGGCGCGGTCGCCGTGCGAGCTGCCTTCACTGGAGATTCTCAGGAGACCAGACTCTATTTATGACTATCAGTTTGAGGATTTTCAGCTCACAGGTTATGACCCGTCCCCCAATATCCCGGCTCCCGTCGCTATATGACTCTGCAGCATGACCAAAATGATGTCCCGGTAGTGTTGGTGCTGGCTGCCGCCGAAAATGGCGTGATTGGCAAGGGCGATGCCCTGCCGTGGGAACTGCCGGATGATCTTCGGCACTTCAAGCGAACGACCATAGGGCGCCCGATCATCATGGGCCGCAAAACCTTTGAGAGCGTGGGATTTCCCTTGCCAGGCCGGACAAACATTGTGATTACCAGAGATGAAGCATGGTCGCATGAGGGCGTTGTGACGTGTCATACCCTCGAGGACGCGTTGGAGCGGGCATTTGAGCAGACACTGATTGATGGAGCTGACGCCGTTATGGTCGTCGGTGGCGCAGAAATCTACCGGCTGGCCTTGGCGAGAGCCGATAGAGTGGTGCTAACCCGCGTGCGGGGCGAGGTGTCTGGAGATGTGGTCTTCGATCTCGATTTAGTGTCTGGGTGGACTGAGATCTCAAGGAACGAGTATGCCGCCGAAGGGGGCAACAGCCACGCCTTCGCCATTGTCGAATTGGAACCACCTCAAAATGCCTGATTTTGAGTGGCGGCGTTGCCGTGAAACCATTTGCGTTGCAGAAACGTACACGGTAAATTCCCTCCCCCAACTCGATGGCGACCCATTAAATAAGAACGCCACTGATTTTAAGGTTCAGTGAGGGGCCGACTGCGGTCTGTGCCCACACCCCGATTTGCTCTTGAGAGGAAGCATCAACCCCATGACTACGACTCGACTAAAAACCCTACTGTTGGCGGTATGCGTCGGCGGCAGTGCGTCTATTGCAGGCGCACAGACCATCGACCCTATCGTGGAGGTAGGAAAGGAACGTACTGCGGCAGCGAAGGCCTCTCAGGCCAAGATTGATCGGCTGGCAGATGAGACCGCCAGCCTCTTGACCGACTACAAGACGGTGGTAAAGCAGGTCGACGGACTCAAGGTCTACAACGCACGGCTTGAGCGCCAGATCGCCAATCAGGAGAAGCGCATCCGCGATATCGACGCGTCGATTGCCGAAGCGTCGGTGATCCAGCGCCAGATCCCGCCGCTGGTGACACGCATGCTTGATGGGCTCGAACAGTTCATCAATCTTGACATGCCGTTTGATCTCGACACGCGCCTAGGGAATATCGAGGCGGTCCGCGCGAATATGGATCGCTCCGACGTGACGTCTGCAGAAGCTTTCCGTCAGGTCTTGGAGCTGTATTCAATTGAGCTTCAGTACGGTCGAGGCATCGAAGCCTATACCGACACGATCGCGCTCGGTGGTATTGACCGAGAGGTGGATATTCTCCGCATTGGTCGGGTGGCGCTGGTTTACCAGAGCACAGACGGAGCCGAGACGGGTGCGTGGAATAAAGACGCACAGACTTGGGAAGAGCTGTCCGCCGGCGATTATGCTGCCGCGGTCCGCAAAGGGGTTCGAATCGCCAAGAAGCAGGCGACGATCGAGCTGTTAAACATGCCTGTATCTGCGCCGGAGGCGAACTGACATGCGTTCTTCATTGCTAAAAGTATCTGCCCTCGCGCTGGCTTGTGCGTTAACTGTGCCCGCTTCCTGGGCTCAGGACGCGGAAGTTGACCCAGAGGCGCCCCCGCCCCCGACGCCGCAGGAAATCGCCGCGGAAAACCTCGATCAGCTTCTTGATCTGGTCAAGCAGGGTCAGGCTCGCGCTTCTGCCGAGAACAAGGCCCGTGAAGACCGGTTTTCACAGGATAAAGCGAATCAGGCCGCAGCCCTAAAGCGCGCTGAAGAAGAGCGCGTTCGCGAGGAGCGTCGCTCCGCAAGGCTCGAGAAGCAGTTCGAACAAAACGAACTGTTGATTGCTGCGAAGCAGGAGCAGCTGCGCGAGCGTCTGGGGACATTGTCTGAGCTGTTTGGTCACCTTACGGCCGCATCGGGAGATCTGGCCTCTAACGTCGAGGTGTCTCTCGTGAGTTCGGAATATCCGGGCCGTGAGGGCTTTTTGAAGGGCCTGATTGCCAAGATGTCGGGTTCCGATCAATTGCCCAGTATCGAGGAGATCGAGCGTGTCTGGTTCGAGCTGCTGCGTGAAATTCGCGAGCAGGGCGAGGTGAGCCGATTCAGTGCTCAGGTTGCGACCCCATCGGGTGAGCTCAGTGAGCGAGAGGTCGTCCGGGTAGGTGCCTTTAACATCATCGATACCGACGGCAACTATCTGTCTTTTAATATAGACAAGCTCTCGGAGTTGCCTCGTCAGCCCGGTGGTGGCTTCAACTCACAGGCAGAGGATTTGGCAGGCTCTCAGTCTGGCCTGACGCAGTTTGGTATTGACCCGACTGGCCCGACGGGTGGCTCATTCCTCGCCGCAATTATTGACAGCCCGACAATCTCAGAGCGCTGGCACCAAGGCGGCTATGTGGGCTATGCCATTACGGCAGTAGGTGCTTTCGCTTTCATTCTCGCCATCTATCGATTGATCGTGCTGACGGCAGTGGGCGGCAAAGTGTCCTCTCAGCTCAAGTCGAACTCAGCACGTGATGACAATCCGTTAGGGCGTGTGCTCAAGGTTCATGAGACCAACCCCAACATGGATCCCGAGACTTTAGAGCTGAAAATGGCTGAGGCCGTACTTAGCGAGACACCGAAGCTCGAGTCAGGTCTGACGCTGTTGAAGATCATCGCGGCAGTTGCGCCGCTGATGGGTCTGCTCGGAACGGTGACCGGTATGATTATTACCTTCCAGGCGATCACGATCTTTGGTGCCGGTGATCCCAAGGCCATGGCTGGCGGTATTTCGTCAGCACTGGTGACGACGGTTTTGGGTCTGCTGGTGGCGATTCCGACAGTCCTGCTTCATACAGTAGTGAATGGTCGCTCGCAGCGCATCATCCACGTCCTGAACGAGCAAGCGACAGGTATCGTGGCAGAGCACTCCGAACGCGCGCATAACTGATTGCCCGGGAGGTTAGCTGTCGATGGGAATTTTCGAGGTCATTCTTGCCTTCATGGAAAAGGGCGGGAACGTTCTGTGGCTAATTGCCGCACTCGTGTTCTTTATGTGGACCCTGATCTTTGAGCGGGTGTGGTACTTCACTTCTGTCTGGAAGGCGGATAGGACCGCGGTAGTCAATGCCTGGGAAGGCCGCAGTGAGCGCAAGTCTTGGAATGCGAAGAAGATTCGTCAGCGCTTATTGTCGGAGAGCCGCGAGCTGATCAATGACAACATGAGCGTCATTGCGACCTGCGTGGCGCTGTGTCCGCTGCTTGGATTGCTGGGTACCGTGACTGGCATGATCGAGGTCTTTAACGTGATGGCTGTCACGGGTGGTGGCGATGCCAAGTCAATGGCCGGCGGTGTGGAGCGATCGACGATCCCAACGATGGCTGGCATGGTTGCAGCGCTCTCTGGCCTGTTTGCCAACACCTACCTCCAGCGAATAACCAACCGGGAGCAGCAGCTCCTGACAGATCAATTGACCTCGGATCATTGATCCTGTCTTTAGGTTGAGGAAGTTATGCGGAAAATAGCGAAAGAACAGGAACAAGGCGGGGCGGAAATAGACCTGACGCCGATGCTCGACGTGGTGTTTATCATGTTGATCTTCTTTATTGTCGTGGCGTCTTTTATCAAGGAGGCGGGCGTCGAGGTCAACCGGCCTGATGATAACCAGCCTGATGATCCAGAAGATTCGACCAGTATTTTGGTGGAGGTCGCGTCGGATAACCAAATCTGGATGGAGAACCGCCGCGTCGATATCCGCGCTGTGCGCGCTAATATTCAACGGCTGCTGGCCGAGGACCCTGAAGCACCCGTAACGATAAAGGTGGAGAAGGGTGCTGAGGCAGGCATTGTGGTTGACGTGGCTGATGCCGCCCGCGAGTCCGGTGTGGGCGCTGTGAATTGGGCGTCAGATCGGTAAAGGGTGAGACTATGAGTATGCGTGATCAAGCCAGATCGGCTGCGGCGGAAGAAGGAAGTCAGATTGACCTGACACCGATGCTTGATGTCGTGTTCATCATGCTGATCTTTTTTATCGTTACTTCGTCCTTCGTGAAGGAGCCAGGCGTTGAGTTGCTCAAGCCTCAGGCCTCTACTCAGGAGGCATGCGAGCGCGGCACAATCATCTTTGCCGTCGACGCCAATGGCGATATTTTCTACAACAAGAACAAGTTGCCGCTTGATCGAGCGCTGCGTACGGCAGAAGCCGCAAAGAAAGAGGCGCCTCAAGCAAATATAGTGGTGCAGGTCGATCGGGAGACGCCCGCGTACGTGGTCGAAGATCTTATCGACATCGTGCGACCGGTTCTCACGGCGCCGCCGTGTATATCGACGGATGAAGAGGCTTGATGGTTATGGGTAGTTCGGCTCGTATTGCTGTCAGTGCCGCGCTTGCTGTCCCCGTGGCGATTGCATTGTTTTTCATTATGCACAGCTTGGTCAGCCGCGATTTCAAACAGGAAGATGTTAAAGCGCGCAAGATCGCGGACATCGTGGTGCCGGATAAAACGATTGAAACCAATCTTAATGAGGTGAAGCCTGAAAAACCGGACGATCCCGAGGAGCCGCCGCCAGAGCTTGAGCCGATTCAGTTTGATACCCAGCTGGACATGAACGTCGCTAACAACGCACCTACCACTGGCATTAATTTGAACCTGAACACGTCAGGCATGTCGTCTGGCGATGGTGAGTACTTGCCGATTGTGAAAGTCGCGCCAATCTACCCGCGTCGCGCGCAGACACGTGGCATCACGGGTTATTGCATCATTGAATATACGGTGACCAAAACTGGCTCCATCAGGGACCCCTTTGCTGTCGATTGTCAGCCCAAGGGGATATTTGAGCGTGCCTCGCTGAAGGCTTCTGAGAAGTTCAAGTACAAGCCCAGAGTCGTTGATGGAGAGGCGATTGAAGTGGCAGGCGTACAGAACAAATTCACCTATGAGTTGGAAAACTGATATGAGGGCTGAATCTATGATCGTTTCGTTTATGCGTGCGTCAGCCTTTACCGCGCTCGCTCTGTGTGCGGCCCTTGTCTTGAATCAGGCTGTGCCCGGCGCGGTGTTTCCCGAAGCAGTCGCTCAGGAAAAGAAGAAAGATACGCGGGAAACGCGCAGAACCCCCGCGCTACGCAACAAGGTTTATGAGCGGCTTGCGGAGGCCCAGACGCTTGCAGAAGCGAAAGACTATGCCGGTGCAGCGGACATCCTTAACGACATGATCTCGGTGGATGGTAAGAAGGCGTTGAATAGCTACGAGTTGGCGAACGTCTACAATCTTCACGCCTTTTTGAGTTACGCCAGAGAAGATTACGCTGGATCCCTGCGCTACTACGAGCAGGTCATCGCCCAGCCAGATATTCCACTGGCGATGGAGATCAACACCCGATTTACCGTTTCGCAGTTGTACTTTGTTCAGGAGAAATGGCAGCAGGGTATTGACGCGCTGCTGGTTTGGTTCGAAATGAACGAAAAACCCAACGCCACGGCGTATGTATTGCTGGCGCAGGGCTACTACCAAATCAAGCGCTACGACCTTGCGCTTGAGAATGTCGAGACAGCGATTGGGATGCATGAGTCGGAAGGCAAACTGCCCAAAGAACAATGGTATAACCTCGCGCGATTCCTGTACTTTGACAACGAAGACTTCGACTCAGCGTTAGACGTGCTGAACACGCTGATTATTTATTACCCCAAAAAGCAGTACTGGGTTCAGGCCTCACATCTCTATGGCGAGAAAAAAGATGAGCCACGGCAACTCGCGTTAATGGAGGCAGCTTACGAACAGGGCTTCCTCGATCGTTCCAGCGAGGTGGTGACCATGGCGTATCTTTATCTGAATGCTGAAGCGCCCTATTTCGCCGGCTCTGTCATGCAGAAAGGGTTTTCTGACGAGCTGGTGGATGACAAGTCAAAGAACTACGAGCTGGCGGGTAGCGCCTGGGCGCAAGCCAGAGAGGTAGCAAAATCGATACCGATGATGGAAAAGGCCGCGGCGAAATCAGACGAGGGTGAGCTTTACGTTCGTTTGGGCAATGTATACCTAGACGGCGATCAGTTTTCTAAGGCCGCCGACTCGGTGCAAAAGGGCCTCAAAAAGGGCGGTGTGAAGCGACCCGATCAGGCACGGCTGGTGCTCGGTATGTCCTACTTCAATTTGGGTGAGTATGACAAAGCACGCAAAGCGTTCCGGGATGCCGGCAAAGACGAGCGATCCGAAAAATATGCGCGTCAGTGGATCGCCTATGTAACGAGTGAAGAAGAGCGCCAGCTAGAATTGGAAAAAGACCTCTTTTAGTCGTCACCCACGCAGACAATAAAAAAGGGCCTACATAGGCCCTTTTTTGTTTAGTCTTTTGGTATATGCCGCGACAACACCAGTCACTCGCCCGCTCGCGCGGGCGTCCCTGAACGGACGCGTCCGATACTGCACTGCGCTGCCGCCGTGTAACGCTAACTGAGCTACGGCGACGACAGCCGATTACGCTTTTTAACTTCCGAGCTTAACCGAAGTTGGGAGGCTAGCTCCCATAAGGTGCCTTACTGAGGATGGACGTTTTCGGCTTGAGGGCCTTTCTGGCCATCTGTGACCGTAAACTCAACCTTCTGACCATCACTAAGGGTTTTGAACCCGTCGCCTTGAATGGCGCTGAAGTGTACAAAGACATCCGGACCATCTTCCTGTGCGATAAAACCGTAGCCTTTGGTCTCATTGAACCACTTCACGGTACCCGTAACTGTTGACATGTTTTCTACTACCTGTATTAACGATTTTTCATATGCCCTGATGGGCGCTTGCGCTTGATGGAACAATACCGAAGACCGAAGACTACAGTGGCTCAGCAAAAAGCGGGCTGGAACTCCAGCGCATGCAGTGTAGCACTCTGACGAGCGAGCGCAGATGAATTTTTTTGTGTGTTTGACGGCGCTGTATAGGCCTCTAAGCGGCTATTCAACGGGGAGAATTTTCATTCTGTCGGTTTTCCCGGCTTCTCCATGCGTACTACCCATGGTCAAAAGAACGTAATCGCCGCGGGCCAGAAAGCCGCCATCGACCAGAAACTCGATGGTGCGCGCCTCGAGATCCTGCGGTGCGAAGGCAGTGAAATCGAAAAACAGGGGAATAACGCCTCGGCATAGCGCCAGTCGCTGCAGTGTGTCGGCTCGACGGCTTAGCGCGAAGATGGGCAGGCCGGAGCTCAACCGCGACATCATTGTTGGCGTGGTGCCGCGCTCCGTCAGTGATGCGATGCCCCGCATACCGCTAAAGTGGTTGGCACCATACATCGCAGAAAGGGCTATGGTTTCCTGCGCGCTTGAGAATTCACGGTCCAGTCTATATTTGGAGGTGCGAGCCACGGGGTGTTGTTCCGCGCCTAGCGCGGCGTCAGCCATCGCGGTAACCACTTCCACCGGAAAGTCGCCCACTGCGGTCTCGGCAGACAGCATGACGGCGTCTGTGCCGTCCAGCACAGCGTTAGCCACATCAAACACTTCTGCCCGGGTTGGCATGGAATTGCTGATCATGGACTCCATCATTTGCGTGGCCGTGATGACCATGCGATCCCTCTTGCGGGTGGTGGAAATCAGATTTTTCTGAATACCGATCAATTGCGCATCTCCGACCTCGACACCCAGATCGCCTCGCGCCACCATAACGCCATCGCTAGCATCAATGATGCTGTTCAGTAACGCGGTATCCGCCACCACCTCGGCACGCTCGATCTTGGCAATGATGGCCGGGTTGAGCCCCTGATCGGCCAGCAGTTGCCTCGCATAAGCGATGTCGTCTGCGCTGGAGACAAAGGATACCGCCACAAAGTCTGGCTCTATGTCTGGCATTGCCTTGATGTCATCAAGATCTTTCTCAGTGAGTGCTGGTGCGGCCAGGCCACCCCCTAATTTGTTCACACCCTTTCTGGAGCTCAATCGGCCGCCTACGATAACGGTGCAGTCAACAGTGCTCTCAGTCACATCATCGACTCGTAGTCGGAGTTTGCCGTCGTCGAGCAGCAATACGTCGTCTTGTTCCACGCTGGAGGGCAGCGCTTCATACTCCACCGAAACGCCTCGCTGATCACCGGCGTCTGGCGCGATAGAGAGGCTCAGCTGGAAGGGATCTCCAGCCTGCAAAATCACCGCGCCGTCAGCGAAGCCGCCGATTCGGATTTTTGGGCCCTGAAGGTCGGCGAGGATGCCCACATAGCGCCCATGATGACCCGCTTGCCGACGGATGTGCCGAGCGACCTGCACATGATCTGCCTGACTTCCGTGGCTGAAGTTGAGGCGAAAAACGTCTACCCCCGCTCCAAGCAGGCGCCCGATCATGTCCTGGCTCTGGCTACTGGGCCCTATAGTCGCAACGATTTTGGTCCGGCGAAGTGCGCTGGATGTCTGTTGGCGATCAATGGTCACGAGAAAAACGCATTCCTTTCCAAGGCTTCAGGTTGCCGTTGCGACAGGCTGCCGAACGGAGCGGCGGGATAGCGGAATTCAACTCACAACGCCAGCCCCTCTGTGGGCCAGGCCATTGTCAAACCCTGCTGACAGTCGTTTCGACATCAATTGCAGTAGAGTATGGCAGGATCACGGTTCTGGGCGCTATGTCACAATACCGCTCCACCCAGCATCGAAATTCATACAAAGAGAGAACCATGCTGACATCTGATAGCCGGAGGCCGAATCCTCCCATGGGCTATGCCTGCGAATGCACCTTGACCCTAGAGCAGCAGATCGATCTGGTGGCGGAGTTTCACGTACATCGTATTCGGCCATCTCGCATAGCTTACCGGCTGGGAATTGACATTGCGCAGGTCGAGGCGTGGCTATCAGGAGAGCAGGACGATAGGCGGTTTCAGCAACTGATCAGCCAACATCGACGCAAGAACTATCAGAGACAACTGCTTCGGGCAGACAGACTGAGAGGTCAGCAGGCATACGAAATGCGGCTGGCGGCACAGCAGGATTTGCACCAAGATAGCCCACCGGAACCCAGCCAGATGACTGGCATTCGACATCCGGTTGCGCTGAGGAAAGAGCGATGACACACACATCTGCGAACGCCATAGATCGCTGGCACGAAATGATGGCGACCGGCTCCACTGACGGGCTTTATGACCTCCTAGCGCCAGACTGTGTTTTTTGGTCACCAGTGGTCCATACGCCCCAGCAGGGCAGAGATATCACGCATCTCTACCTCAGCGCTGCTGGACAGGTCTTCAATACAGACTTTCGCTATGTGAGGGAAGTTCGAGACGAAGACGTTGCGGTGTTGGAGTTTGAGTGCACCCTCGATGGCATTCATGTCAACGGCATCGACATGATTCAGGTGGTCGATAATCAGATCAGTGAGTTCAAAGTGATGGTCCGGCCCCTGAAAGCGGTGAACAAGGTTCATGAAAAGATGATGTCGATGCTCGAAGAGTTCAAAAATGCGTCCTGAGATCAGCGCATGGGTTGCCCTTCCGATTGGCAGCGTTGGGATCCTCAATGGCTGAGAGTGACGCCAGCCAACCAGTGGACCGGTTGATCATTGGTATCAGTGGTGCTTCTGGCGTGCAGTATGGTGTTCGGGCGCTGGAATTACTCCGGGATTTACCGATCGAAACACATTTGATTATGAGTAAGTCTGCGGAGCTGACTGTGCATCATGAGCTCGATCAGTCGGTAGACGAGATTCGCTCACTTGCCGATGTCTACCACCCTGTCCGCAACGTGGGTGCATCGGTTGCGAGTGGCTCATTTCGCACGCGGGGCATGCTGCTGGCACCCTGCTCGATCAGAACACTGGGGGAGATCACTTCCGGGGTGACCTCCTCGCTACTGACCCGCGCCGCCGATGTGGTACTCAAGGAGCGGCGACGTTTGGTTTTGATGGTCCGAGAGACCCCGCTTCATTTGGGGCATTTGCGAAATATGGTGTCGGTGACGGAGATGGGCGCGATTGTGTCACCCCCTGTGCCTGCCTTTTATGCGAAACCCGACACGCTGGAAGCGGTCATCACCCAGAGCGTGGCGCGCGCGCTGGACCTTTTCGACATTTCGGTCTCTGGAACGCATCGCTGGACCGAGTCGTGACCCGTTTCATTGATCGCGCCCGCCAGCAGTCTCTGGCGTGGCTGGTGTTCTTTGTCATTGTTGTCGACCTGATCGGCTTCGGTATTGTCATCCCGATACTGCCATTCTTGTCGCCCCAGCTTGGTGGCGGTACCGATGACATTGCTTTCATTCTGGTGACTTACAGCGTGGCTGCGGCGATTGTGGCGCCGATTTGGGGAAAGCTTTCCGACCACTTTGGCAGGCGCCACATATTAGGGATTTGCCTGTTGGGTGGAGCACTGTCACATTTTTTGCTGGCGATCGCAGATACGCTCTGGATGGTCTATGCCTCTCGCGCAGTTGCGGGGATCATGGCAGGCAGCGTGTCGGTCGCCACAGCCCTGATCGCCGATGCCAGTGCGCCAGACCAGCGATCCAGAGCGATGGGCCTGATCGGCCGTGCGTTCGGCGTCGGTCTGATATTGGGCCCGGTCATTGGCGGGGTATTGGCCAGAAGTGAGACTGATTTTGCCTTACCCTGTGTTGTGGCGGGCGCGCTGTCAGCTATCGCCGCGGCGCTCGCATTTGCGTTACTGCCTGACGCTCGGGAAGGTGCTGATAATGGCGAGCCGGACAGCACTGATGCCACAAGCGTCACGTTGAGAGAGACATTACAGCGGCCGGGGCTGCCACTGTTTATCTGCCAATTTTGTTTTCATACCTGTGCGGTCAGCGCTTCCGTATATCTCTTTCCGCTTTGGGTGGCCGACGGGCTCGCCTGGCAGGCGCGGGAGGTGGGCTTGTTTTTTGGCTTGATCGGTATCGTGATGGTGCTGACTCAGGGCAATATTCTAGGCCTGATGACGGACCGGTTCGGCAATCTCTGGGTGCTACGAGGGGCGGCCGTGTGCTTCAGTGGTTCGCTGGCGTTGTCGGCGACTGCCGATGGCGCCTGGTTCATGGGCTTACTGGGCCTGACAGTTTTCTCCGCCGCCACCTTGTGCCTGCCGGTGTTGAATACCATCGCCAGTCATTTGGTTACAGCTGCCTCCCGAGGGCAGTTTTTTGGCATTACTGCATCCGCTGCCGCTTGCGGGAGGATCCTTGGCCCATTGGTGGCATCGGCGCTGCTGGCAAAGGGAGGTTTTGATTTGGCCTGGCTCGGCACCAGCGCAGTGGTTCTGTTCGTCGTGACCTGGTCGCTCACGTTCGGAGCGAAGCTGGTTTCCCAGCACACGCCAGTCACGGCAGAGACAGCGGGGGGAGTGCAGTGAAGCCCAAGTGTGTCATCACGCTGGATCTACCCGAGGATATTGTGGTGCCGCTTCAGAGCCATTTCGAAGTGATGGCGTGGGCGGCACCGGATGCAATGCCTGAGGCCCATTTGCAGGAGTGGCTTGGCGATGCCCGCGGTTTGCTTTGTGCGCTGTCTACGCCGATCAGTGCATCAGTCATAGCGGGCGCTGAGCAATTGAAGGTCATTTCGACGATTTCGGTGGGTGTTGACCATATTGATTTGGCGGCCGCTACCGATGCCGGCATTCCCGTAGGGCACACACCAGGCGTTTTGGTGGATAGCACTGCGGACTTGGCGGTGGGGTTGATGATCGCTACAACGCGCCGCATCGCTGAGGCTGATCGATGGATGCGAACCGGGCAATGGTCTAAAGGCTGGCAGTCCGACTTGCTCTTGGGGCGTGATCTCAGTCAGGCGACTGTCGGCATTGTTGGCTTAGGCCCAATCGGCGAGGCCACTGTGAGGCGCCTGCGCGGTTTTGGTTGCCGCATCCTGGGGTGGAACCGCACACCGAAAACCATTGAAGGTGTCGAGATGGTGGACCTCGACGATTTATTCACTCGTTGCGACATCGTGTCCCTTCACACTGCCCTCACACCAGAGACTTTCCAGGTCGCCAGCCGCAGCCGCTTGGCGAGCATGCGCGCCGGTGCCACGCTCATCAATACGGGTCGCGGTGCGCTAGTCGATGAAGCGGCGTTGATCGAGGCGCTTTCCAGTGGTCGCCTCAAAGCAGGTCTTGATGTGTTTGAGGCCGAGCCATTGCCCGCGGATCATCCGTTGTTGAGCCTGGACAGTGCGGTGTTACTGCCGCATGTGGGGAGTGCGACGTTCTCAACACGCATGGCGATGGTCACCCGAGCGCTCGAGAATCTGCAGGCGGGGATGTCGGGTGAGCCGCTGCCTTTTTGCGCGAATCCGGAGGTCTACGGGCTCAGCGCGTAGCGTCCGGCAATACTCGGAGCGCTCTGGAGACGCCTGACTCAAGCTTGCGCCGCACTTTGTCCAGATTGGGCTGGTTTTGGTTTTCTACAACTTGGCTAATACGCGCAGACCACACTGTCGCCAGATTGCCACCATCCTCGAAACTGAGCATTAAGCTCGCTACCTCTCTCGGGCCGCTCAAGGCATAAGCGTTATCCATAACGGCGGGATCAGGGCTGCGATTGATGACGGACGTATTGGGTCCGAATTCAGGTGTCACGGGTATATCACCACCCTCTAGACGCGCACCAAAGGCATACGTCACCAGAAAGTTGCCGCCAGAGTCTTGATAACGATAGCCTTTCTTTTCGAGCTCTGCGGCAACGGTTTCTCTAACAGTTGCGGCTAGCCGATAGAGAGACTCCATGGACTGAGGGACGCCGGCAGGGATCTCGGCCCGCCAACTAAAAGTCTCATAACCCTTACTGGCAAATCGATCTGCCGGTGCAGTGTCTACCTCCATGGTGGTGCACCCCAGAACACTGACACACAGTACGGTGATGACTGCGCGACGCAAGCACCTTGTCCAGTCGATCATGTTAATGCCGCTCCTTGGGCCATCTATTAGGGGAACCATATCAGTTTCACCATCATGCCGGCGATCGAAAACACGACTACCCAGCGGATCACGCGCTCACCGCCCTTCAGCGTCAGTTTGGCGCCGAGCCAGCCGCCGACGGCATTACCCACCGCCATGACGGCGCCTATCCACCAGAGCAACTCCAGTTGACTGCCAAACACCCACAGCGCAGAGAGCGTGTAGAGCAGAATAATAAAGACTTTGTGGATGTTAGCCGCAACTAAGTCGAGGCCCAGCACCCGGTTGAGGATAGGTAGCAGAATGAAGCCCATGCCGATTTGAATAAACCCGCCCCAGAAGCCCGCTGCGACCATCAGAACATGTCCCCATAGGCGCCGTCGCGGTGTCAGGGGCGTGGCGGCCAAGGCTTGTGGCCGTCCGGCATCGGTCAGCATCACAATCAGCACCAAACCCATGACGCCTGCCAGTACCAGATTGAAGGTTTCGACAGGCAGGCGCACACCGACCAGCGCACCCGCCACTGCGCCCGGTACCGCGCACAGTGAGAGCGACAGGATCATGCCTGACTGGGGCAGCCCATGCCGGATATAGGTCAAGGCCGCACTGATGTTGTGAGCGAGGATGGGTAGTCGATTGGTGCCGTTGGCAACGGGTCCGGGTACACCCAGAAAAATCATGACCGGTACGGTAATCACCGAGCCACCCCCTGCCATGACATTGATGAAGCCGCCGGCTAATCCGGCGAGGATCAGCACCCCAATTTCCCACAGCGCGAGTTCCACGATCAGTCGCGGGGTGTCCGCATGGTCACGAATTCCTCCGCCGCTGTGGGATGGATACCCACGGTGCGGTCAAAGTCGGCTTTGGTCGCCCCCATTTTGAGTGCAATACCCAGTCCCTGGCATATTTCGCCCGCATCGGCGCCCACCATATGTGCCCCCAGCACGCGATCAGACTCGGCATCGACGACCAGCTTCATCATGGTGCGCTCTTCACTGCCGCTTACCGTGTGTTTGAGCGGCCGGAAGGAGGACTCGAAAATGGTCACCCGATGTCCGGCGGTCACTGCCTCCTCTTCTGTCAGCCCCACCGTGCCAATGGGTGGTTGACTGAACACCGCGGTCGGGATGGCGTGGTAATCCATCATCTGGGTCTGGCCGCCAAACTGGGTTTGCGCAAAGGCCATCGCCTCGCCAATGGCCACCGGCGTGAGTTCCCAGCCACCGGTCATATCCCCCAGCGCGAAGATACTTGGTTCTGCGGTTTGAAATGCCTCGTCGACCGCGATGTAGCCAGCTTCGGTGAGCGTCACCCCGGTATGCTCGAGTCCCAGCTGTGCAATATTTGGTCTGCGACCGGTCGCGTATAGCACGGCATCGAAGGGCTCGTGACCGTCCGAGAGGTGGGCGAGCACGCCACCAGATTGCGATTCCAGGGCCGTGACATGGTGATTGAAGCGTAAGTCCACGCCGGCTTTGCGCATTTCTTCGCTCAGAAATTGGCGAATGTCGTGATCAAAACCGCGGAGAAACAGCTCGCCGCGAT
>JBELDB010000011.1:0-31924 GCA_042094525.1 Congregibacter sp.
TCAGTCTTGGGCCCGATACCGTCGTGGTGGACGGCTACCAGACCGCACTGATCGCATTGCTGGAGTCCAAAGGACTAGAGGTGATTCCGCTCAAACTGCGTCACTCGCGCATGATGGGTGGCGGCTTTCACTGCGTCACGCTGGACACGCGGCGCCGTGGCAAGATGGAATCCTATTTCTCCTGACGGACCCAACATGACCGACTGGCGCAGGCCTCGATGACGTTACTGTGGATCGCACTGCTACCGGCCGCCGTGACCGCGGCCTGGGTCCGTTATCGTCACGTGGTGGCTGACAACGCGCGCTCACCCAGCCCAGAACCTACCCTCGCCCAAGCCTATCCATCGACGCCTTGGGGAACCCATCAGCACCAGCATGGTGCGCACTGGCTACACGAGGTCTTCGAGCGCTCGGCGGCGCAATTTCCCACTCTGACCGCACTGTCCGTTCCTGAGACGGGGGAGTCACTGACCTACGCGGAGCTTGACCAACTGGCCAACCAGCTCGCTTCTGTCATCGGCGACTCCATCTCGCAGGCGGATCAGATCGTGGCCGTGCACCTTCCCCAAGATTCAGCGGCCATCGTCGCCCTGCATCTGGCGATCCTGAAGGCAGGGGCCACGCAGTGCTTCATCGACCCCGACGCCCCGGATGATTTGTTATTACGAGTACTGAGCGACGCCCGGCCCGCGCTACTGATCAGTAATGCTATACCCGTAGGCTATGCCGGAGACTGTTTGTCACCAGAAGTGCTGCTCCGCCAGGCTCAAACCGGATCCTCGCGCGCGCCGTCAGCGCCCTGGCTGGATGATCCCCAGGCCAGACTGGCCTCACTGTTTTACACCAGCGGCACCACCGGCCACCCCAAAGGCGTTGAGTGCCCGCACGCTGGCTACATCAACCTCGCACAATCCTATGCGACCTTTTACGACTTCGTGCCCGGTAGCGACGCCAGTTCTCTGACCTCTTCACTGGGATATGACGGCAGTATTTCCGAGATGTACAGCGCCTGGGTTGCCGGCTGCGAGGTCGTGCTGCTGACTAAGTCAGCGCTGAGATCCGGCCCTGACTTATTGCCTGTTTTACGGGATGCACAGGTCACCGCGCTCTTTTGTCCGCCGGTGTTGCTGTCAACCCTGACCGCACACCCCGAGCGCGACCTACCCTACCCCATCTGCCGCTACATCGTGCCGGCCGGCGAGGCGTTCCCCGCATCTTTGATAGAGCCCTGGTCTCGGGCCCGGCGGCAGATCGTCAACACCTATGGCCCGACGGAAGTCAGCACCGATACCAGCCGCCAACTGCTACGCCCCAATGAGCCTGTCACCATCGGTAGCCCTTTCCCCGGCGTCAGCTACACCATTGTTGACCCGGACACGCTGACGCCCCTGCCCCACGGCGAAGAGGGCGAACTCTGCATCGGCGGCACTCAGCTCGCCCGCGGCTACCGCAACCTGCCCGAAGTCAGTAGCGAGCGATTTATTGAGCATCCTGCGCTCGGCCCAATCTACCGCTCGGGAGACCGTTGCCACGTCGACCCCAACACCCTGCGAGTGCATTTCCATGGCCGCATCGACGCACAGCTCAAGGTCAGGGGGTACCGGGTGGAGGCACAACCCATCGAATCGCTGCTGCAGGATCAATTTGCTGACATTGAAACGGCAATTTTGGATTGTCAGGACAATGAGCTCGTCGCCTTGTTGAGAGCCCCGGCCCTCTGGTCTGAGGTCACTCCGACCGCCAACATCCAACCCTTAAACCATGGATTGGTGGGTGAGGCGCAGCAGCTGATTTCAGCGCAATTCCCACCTTACGCGGTACCGAGTCGCTTTTTTGTCGTGAATCAATTCGAGCTGGTGCCCGCCTCCGGCAAAATCAATCGACGCGCCTTGCCCTCGGTGGCGGATATCGCCCAGTTCGACCAGGCGGATGCCACCGTAGCGGCATCTGTCAAAGATGACGGCAGTGCGTCTTTGCCAATGGAGGTGCTGACCCTGTGCCGGGCGGAGCTCGGACCAACCCTCGACTGGCATGACGATTTTATCGACTGGGGCGCTCACTCAATCGCCATCGCGCGGCTCACCCAGCAGCTCCAAACGGCAGGCTACCCCGTCTCAGTGCGAGGCCTACTCAGCGAGACCCGCACCGCGGCTGCCATCGCCCAGCTACCCACTCACATCGAAGATCCGCAGGAGGCAGCTGAGTCCGTGACCCCAGGGCATGGGGCATCAGAAGCGGTCTCGACAGCGACTCGTTCATATGGATTCCACCAATTTACTGCGCTGCAGGCGATGGCCGCCATACTGCTCCGGGTGCCGCTGCTGCTTATGGCCGCGCTTGGGCTTGCGATCATTGACCCTGAAGAATTACTGCTGGTTGGCGACATCTTGGGCTTTATGCAGGCGACAATCATCGCTTACTGCGTCTACATGATCGTACCCTTCGTCAATCTGGGTTGGGTACTGCTACTGCGCGGGAGTCAGGCCGCCACAGTGGGTGCGCCCAACATAGCGCCCGGGCGCTACCGAAAGTTTTCCAGTCATCACCTTCAAATGTGGTGGTTAGAGCAACAGGCCGACTTTGTGCTCAAACCACTGGTGAAAGGACTACGCAGCCCGGTGTTATTCAATTGGGCACTCAAGCGTTTGGGCGCCGACATTCACCCCAGAGCTTTCATCGCTCAGAGCACTGAGTGGTATGGCCCTCTGTCACTCATCTCGATAGGACCAGAGGCTGTTGTTCAAGCGGGTGTACAAATCAGCAGTGCTCGCTGGGAGGGAAGTGATTTTATTTTGGACACGATCCACGTGGGTCGCAGCGCGAGGGTCGGGAGCCGGGCCATGCTCTCCGGCGGCGCCTCACTAGGGCGTCACTCATGGCTCACGCCGTTATCAAGCCTCGATACCAAGACCGACCCCCATAGCCAGATCAGTGGCGTTCCCGGTACAAAAGCGGGCGACTACCAACCACCTAAGAAACCCGACCTAGCTCCCACCTCTGCACTGACAGAGGCTGTGATCGACTTCCGCAATGTCGTCACACAATTTGCGCTGGAACTCATGCTGGTGATTATGCCCGGGGCGCTTATTGCGCTGCTGACAACTTGGTTTCTCGGATTCGAGGCACTCAGCAAAGTGAATCTAGATGCGAGAATGCTGACGGGCCGCGATCTGTTAGTGATGAGTGGTTCGGGGGTGATCGGCATCTGGCTGGGGGTACTCACGAGCTCGCTGATTCTCTGCACTTTCCTTCGATTCACCCCCACCCCACCGGGCTGGACGCGCGCCGCCAGCCTGCAAGGGACGTTGGCACGGTACCGGCAGACCAAAATGAATCAGATCCAGCAAATGTGGGGCTGGAGTCTCACCGGTCAATACCTGCGGGCACTCGCGGGAGTGAAGTTCTCGCAGGTCGGCGCCTCAGAGTGCGATGAGCTGGTAAACCTGCTCCCTGAACACCTTCACGCGGATGCCAATGTGTTCATCGCGCAGGGCTGCTTCTGCAACGTGCTAGATGAGCACGGCGCTTTCCTGCTGACCCAACCGATCAGGATGCCTGCTGGATTTTTTGGCAGTAACAATGCCATGGTCGAGCCGGGATCCGTCCCTGGCAATCTACTTCTCGGCGTATCGACACCGATTGGGCCCCACTTGTACCGACCGCAATACACTGACCGCCCCGATACCAAACGCGTGCTAGCAGGTAACCCACCGTTGGAAATGGGCGCCCCCGATCCGGAGAGCGCGCCCGCGCATCCGTCGCCGTCACTCGGCATATTTCTGGCGCGGTTTTTGCTCAATGACCTGGCCTCGGTAGGCATCATTCCGGGTATTACGCTATTTCTGGCCACCGGCTTACTGGTCAGCCTCAACGTCATGGGCTTCAGTAATGTGGGCGCCGCATTAATCACCAGCATCATCGTGCCGCTGTCGATGCCCCTGCTAGCGCTGCTCGTCAAAACTGCCTTGGTTGGGAACCGCTGGGGGCGTCATAACAGTGCACCGTTTTGGTCAGTGCGTCACTTCACCTACTTTCTGGCGCAGGACTGCTTCTTTCGCCTGATGACCGGCGTTATGAGCACTGTATCGGGTACTGCACTGGCGAATCCGATTCTGCGACGCTTTGGCTGCCGGATTGGCCGACGCACCTTGATTGGCTTGCCGTTGCAAATGTCTGATTGGCACGCGGTGGACATTGGCGATGACTGTGTCGTGAACGGGCAGATGCAATTACACAGTTTCGAGGATCGCGTACTGACGGTGTCGCGCTCAAGAATTGGGGACGGCGCCGCCATCAACTACGGGACTATGTTGATGGGCGGCGCGCACCTCGATTCAGGAGTGACGGTCGATCCACAGTCGCTGGTGCTCAAAGCCATGAACCTGGGGCCCGGCGTTCATGCCGGCAGCCCGACCCAGCGTATTAGGTGAGGCGCAGGAGCGACCAGACGCACCGTTCAGCGTCGCAATGGCTCCCAACGCCAGTAGGTCAGACAGCGCCACACCCATTCAAGTGGCCCTCGCTGAAACCTTTGACACCACCAGCGGCATAGCAATACCTGCGCGGCATAGATCAGAACGGCGAGTGCCGCCACCTGCGCCGGCCCCCACTCAAAGGCGGCGCCGAAACCGTAGCCATAGAAAATCGTTGTAAAAATCAGCGTCTGGCTGACGTAGCCGGTTAAGCTCATTTTTCCTGCGCTGGCGATTAGGCCTCTCAAACCGATCAGCCAACGACTCTGAACCCAACACTGCACACTGAAGAACCAGGCACACGTCAAACTCAGGGTAGCGACCAGGTACACCAGATCGCCGCCGAGTACCTGCAACGGCGTCGCGTTTGAGCGTTCAAACGGCGCGTAACCCAGTGTCGCTGACCAATAACCCTCAATACCCATCAACAACAGCCCCACAATCCAAAAGCACAGCGCAGTCGATGCGGTTTGCCAGCGGGTAAGCCGAGCCAACGCGCCCCATCCACCGCGCATAAAGCAAAAACCCAGCAGAAAACACGCGAGCACGAGAAACCCTGAGTCAGGATATTGCCAGTCGGCCCAGAAACGCTCGGGTACATACGCGGCGTGATAGCCCAGTACTTCTGAGAAGCTGCCCACGGCGAGTGGCGAATCCATTCTGTCCTCCTCAAGCCAGGCCCTGGCTTCTACCGCGTTGTCTGCCGGCCAATCATCACCCCGATCACCGGCAAGGAGATGACCCAGTGGAAAGCTGAGCGCCAGCAGCAGTCCGAGTGACAGCAACCATTTTGTCGGCAAGCGATAGAGCAATAACAGCAATACACCGAGCTCGGCGTAGAGCATCAGAATGTCGCCCTCAAACAGCAGACCGTGCAGACACCCCATGAGCATCAACACACCGAGACGGCGCAGCGAACGGGCAGTGGTGTAGCCGGGAGATTGGGTCTGCAGGAAGAAACCCATACCAAACAGCAGGCTGTAGAGCATCCAGAACTTGGTTTCAAACAAAACGTGCTTGATCTGCCACGCCAACTGATCGGTGATACCCGACCAGGCGGGATAATCCGCGCCAAAACTGAACACGTTGACCAGCAAGATCCCGAATAAGGCCACGCCGCGCAGCACATCGAGAAACGCGATGCGGCTTGCGTCTCCTACTTCAGTGGTCAAAACAGGACGTCCCACTCCTGATCGACCAATTGCAGCGTTTTGCCCAGCCCTTTCGACAGGGCCTGATCGTAGACGGCGGAGGCGACCGCGATATCTTCAATCGCCAGCCCGAACGGATTCCAAAAAATACGCTCGTCGGGATCTTCACGACCCGGGATGAGCCCCGACACGACTGCGCCGAACTCGCCATGAATGCCTTCTCGCGTCACCAGACCCTCGCGGTGCATGCGTGCCAGCACCCGATCGGAGTGCACGCTCTGGTGCCAGTCGTCGACTACAATCTTATCGGCGGCACTGACCAGTTCAAAGGTCGGGTCCATGAGCGAGACATTCATGAACAACGAGCCCCGCTTGAACTCGGCTGCGGTGACATAGGGCTCCGATTCGGTGGTTGCGACGATGCCCATATCAGCCTCTTCCAGCGCCTCCTGAAAACACGACACGGGCTCAACCGTCATGCCCAGCGCGGCCATGTGCTCGACAAAAGCTTCTAGACGTAAGGCACTTTGGTCGTAAGCACGATAGTGCTGAATATCCGGGAACCACTTGGATATCGCCCACAGCGTCAGTGCGCCAATCCGCCCGGCACCGACCAGCCCGACCGACTCGCTGTCTGCTCGCGCAAGGTAACGCGCCGCCAACGCCTGAACCACGGCGGTGCGCATGGCACTGATCAATGCGCCTTCCATGATGGCAATGGGGAGCCGATGGATGGGATCGTTGAGGATAATCACTGCGTTAGCGCGGGGAAGCCCGTGCTCCGGATTGATGTGGGAGCTGGCAATCCACTTCATCCCCTCCTTATCGAAGGGCGCTCCCACGTGCGCTGACAGACCGATAATGCGATCTGCGACATGAGGACATTCGGGTCGTTTTAGGAAACTGCTCGGGGGGGCGGTAAACGCCTGTTCTTCATGGAGCTTGAAGACTTGCTCCAATACAGCACCCACCCAATCGACATCGGCCGCTCCCGCGTCGATCACATCCTGCTGATTCAGAAACAGCGTGCCGGTGTCGGTCACGAGTGCCCGGGTGATGTCAGTGCCGGTACGGAAATGCCCATCGATTCAAGCCACTCCACATCAAACTGGGTCTGAGTATAACGACTCCCGTGATCAGGAATGAGCGCCAACAGGCGCGCATCACTATCAAACAGTGGAGCGACCGTCGCGCGCATCACGTGACAAGCGGCGCCACCGGAGCCGCCCATCAAAATACCCTCTGTACGCGCGATTTCCGTGGCGGTGTTAATTGCCTCGCCCGCTTCGATGTAGACCACCTCATCGATAAAGTCATAGAACGACTCGCCGGCATAATTAGCGGGCTCCAAGCTAGTCCCCATGCCATTGAGGAACCGCGGCTCAGGCGCCTGACTACATGGAAGCGCCAGAGACCCCACCTCGTCCACCAACCAAATGCGGGTATCGGGAGAGTGCTCTCGCAACCAACGCGCAACGCCCATAGAACTGCCGCCGGTGCCGGCCACCATGATCATGGCATCCAAACGCCCGTCCATCTGCTCGAGGATTTCCCGGCCGGTGGAGGTTCGGTGCGCCTCGATCGCTGCAGGAGAATCGTATTGATCAAGGTAAATGGCGGACGGCCGCTCGGCCTGCAACGTCTCGAGCCGTTTGAGGCGTGTCAGATGGTAGCCACCGGTATGATCCCGCTCGTCGACCTTCACCAGCTCTGCACCCAGCAGCTCCAGGCTGCGCTCTGTAGAGGGGTTGAGCTTGGGGTCAACCAGACAAATCAGTTGGTAGCCCTTCACCGCACAGGTCATCGCCATGCCGATGCCGAGGTTGCCCGAGGTCGAGATAATAATTTCAGCGCCGGGCGCAAGACTGTGTTCCCGCTCCGCGCACTCAATCATGCCGAGGGCGGCACGGTCTTTCATGCTACCCCCAGGGTTGGTGAACTCGAGTTTGGCAAGCAACAGTGGGCTCACCTCAGCGCCGTAGCGGTTGAGCTCTACAATGGGCGTGTTGCCAATTGCCTCAAGAACAGAGGCATTGAACCCTGCCATAACGGCCCTAGCGACGTCTTTCCAACCCCCGATGCTAGGCCGGCTGGGGCAAGATATCAAAGCTCAAAGAGCGCAAAAGGTGACACCGTTTTAGGGCTTGATCCCTGTCAAAAAGCTTGCCCCATACCTTTGACGCCGATTCGCCAAGCCCGGTGACCGATTTCAACGCCTTTTTCAGTTCATCTGCGTCTTCACCGATTGCCTCGGTGGCTTTACCGTCTCGCCCCTGAGCCTCGGTAGTCGGCTCACTGTTAGCCTGACCAAACAGGTTGGAGAAGTCGAATCGCATCCTGCGATCACTGCGCTGCCTCGGTCCCTGACGCCGTTAAAAGGTTGCGTCGTTAATAGAAAAGAAGCTATACCCCTTTGGGGAAGGCGACCTCAAGCATAAGAGGCGCAAGATCCCGAAGCCACCACACAATGATAGGAGTCGATATGAAATTCGTCCAACTTTGCGCTGCGCTGGTCATCGGCGCGCTCGTGCTGCCAGGTATCGTACGGGCCGATGGTCATGGCGGTGCTGAAGACGCTGTCGCTGCGGCAATCGGTGAGTACTGGGCTGCTCGGAATGCCGGAGATCACAAGGCCGTCGCCAATCTGGAAAGCCCTGCTGGTATCTATGGCACCAATTCCGATGGCAGCTTTCACAAGCCCTTCGCCGCCTCTAGCGCGGATGATTGGAAGCGAAATATGGCGGGGCAGGAGAGCAATACACAGGTGTTTTATCTCGAAGTCGCCGAAATTGCCGACGGGGTGGTGTACGCCCGCTACTACATGGAGGGTATGACGGGCGACGAATCAGAGCAGTACCCCTATCGCACCCGCGTAACCAACGTCTGGACACTGGAGGAAGACGGAGAGTGGCGCATCAAAGCCATGCATTTCTCCGGTGCTGGTTTCGGTGGCACACATCGCACGCAAAACACCGACTTTGAAGACTAAGCTCCCTAGCAACCGCTAATCGAGCGCTCAGATAGCGGCCTGCTCACAGGCCGCTTTTTTTGCCGCTTAAGTTTTACAGGTCCGCTATATTACCGGCGCCATGAATACCACTCCTACTCACCCCGCGCTGCGCGGCTCCCTCGACGCCTTGCCGCTGTTCATTCCTGCGTTACCGTTTGCCTTCGTATTTGGGGTGGTGGTGGCCGAGGCCGGTATCCCAGAGTGGCTGGGCTGGTCGTCCTCGCCCATTATTTTTGGCGGTGCCATTCAGGTGACGTTATTTACACTCATTGGCGAGGGTGCCTCTGTCGCAGCAGCGGTCAGCGCTGCGCTGATCGTAGGCGCGCGCCACATGCTCTACTCCGTGACGCTTGCGCCCCGATTCCAAAACCAACCCAGCTGGTTCCGCTGGGTGGGGGCCTATGTGTTGATTGATCAGGTATTTGTGCTCAGCCAGATCAAACCCATCGATGAACCCACCGCTTTCCGACGCTATTTTCTGGGCGCCGGCTTTACGTTTTGGGCCCTCTGGATGGTGTTCACCGCGCTGGGGGTCGTGCTAGGACCCGGCATCCCCGCGGAATGGGGGGTAGAGTTTGCGGCGCCCGTACTCTTTGTCAGCTTGATGATGGCTGCGAGTGACCGACGAGATAAATTGGCCTCAGCTGCATTGGCGATGGGGTTGACCTACCTACTGGCCTCACTACCCAATCGCGCGGGTATATTGATCGCGGTGATCGTCAGCGTTGTGATCATGTTGTTAGCGCACCGGCGGAGGACTCAATGATCGCTCTGGCTATTCTGTTGACCGGCGCTGGATCCTACGCCATGAGAGCGTTCTTTATTTTTGCGTTGGCGCGCTATGCGTTCCCGCCTCTGCTGTTACGGGCATTGGAATACGTTGCCCCCACTGTCATGGCGGCATTAGTGATCTCAATGCTGACTACGCCTGAAGGCGAACTTGCAGCCGGCCTGCCCGAGCTGCTCGGACTGCTTAGCACTGCATTCGCTGCCAAAACCACAGGCAACCACATTCTTGCCCTGATCGCCGGCATGGGGACTTTCTGGTTGATCGGCGCAATCATTTAGTTGCACTCTGACTCGGCCTACGCTCCCTGAGGATTCGCACTGACACACTATTCCCCTAAAGTCGCTGCGGCGGTAGTGATCGCCAATATGGTCGGTACCGGGGTGTTTACCAGCCTTGGCTTCCAGCTGATCGATATCCAGTCCGCGCCCGTCATCATGATGCTGTGGCTAGTCGGCGGCGTGTCGGCACTCTGTGGCGCACTGAGCTATGCAGAGCTGGGCGCAGCCCTGCCTCGGTCCGGGGGTGAATATCACTTTTTGACCGAGATCTATCATCCCTGCGCGGGCTTCATCTCCGGCTGGGTGTCGGCAACGGTGGGATTTGCTGCCCCGACGGCCTTAGCTGCACTGACCTTTGGCAGTTACCTCAATTCGAGTGGCGTTCACATAGAGCCGCTGTGGCTGGCGACTGTCGCCATCATCGCGCTCACAGCAGCTCACTGTAGCACTCACCGCCACAGTGGCAGCACACAGACCGTCTTCACACTGCTCAAGCTGCTACTCATCGTATTATTTTCATTGGCGGCGCTCACGCTCAATCCTGCCGAGACGCAAACCCCGTTTCTATGGGACGGTGAAGCCACGGTGTTACTCGGTAGCGGCGCCTTCGCTGTCTCGCTGATCTATGTGAACTACGCCTATTCCGGCTGGAATGCCGCCACTTACATCAGTGGTGAACTGGCGGCCCCACAACGGAGCTTACCGTGGGTGCTGGGTATCAGCACCGGCACGGTGGCCGCACTCTATTGCCTGCTGAACTACGTCTTTCTAGCCGTCGCGCCGATGGAGGCTATGGTGGGTAAGGTAGAGGTAGGGGTCATTGCCGCTGAGTTCGCACTTGGCCCTCGGCTGGGGACCTTTATGGGCCTGCTGCTAGCGTTGTTACTCATTTCAACCATCAGCGCGATGATTTTGGCAGGTCCGCGGGTGTTGCACCGCATCGGACAGGACTACCCGCGTTTTGCGCCGCTGGCCCGGGAGAATCGCGATGGCATCCCGGTGACTGCCATCCTGCTGCAATCAGGCACGGCGCTGGCTTTCCTTTGGACCGCCTCTTTTGAGCAAATTCTGGTGTTTTCCGGCGCGACCATGGCACTGAATACCTTCGCCACGGTGGTGGGACTATTCATTCTCCGTTGGCGGCAACCCCAATTATCGCGCCCCTTCCGAGTGACGCTCTATCCGGTTACACCACTGATCTTCCTCGGGATCACTGGCTGGACGCTCACGTATGTTGTGATGCAGCGGCCTGTCGAGGCGCTGATTTCCGCGGCAATCATCACTAGCGGCGGTCTTTTCTATTTTCTTGTGAGACCCGGTAACGCTCCAAAATCGTGACAGCAACTTGGGTTCGTTGCATTTCTGCAACACCATGTGTCAAAAAAAGTTCACGGAAAAACAGGCCTGTTTTGTTAGCGTTTATGTCGTGTGACTACTCACATATGCTGAGAAAACATATCTGAACACAACCACCTGGGGAAAAATAATGAAGCTTTTTAGACCCGCATGGCTCGCGACCATGCTTTTGACGATTTTCGCCAATCCAGCCGCTCTGGCCGACAATCACATGATCGACAACATCAACGTGCAGCAGCCGTTCAATATTCAGGCTAACTTATGCAAGTTAAATCCGGGGGTCAGTCTCGACGATTATCAGGAAATGATCGACGACTACTTTGACTGGGCCAAGGAAAATGACGTCGACCCGGTCTTTGTCCGTCAGTTCCCACTGTTTTCACATCAGAATCTGGCACGACCGTGGCCCTACGACTTTGTGGAGTTTTTGGTCAGCGACTACCAGCGCTGGGGTAAGGCCTGGGACCTCTGGCTGACATCGAAAGATGGCATGGCGCTGAACGAGCGCTGGCAGTCATTGGCAATGTGCCACGTGAAGCAGGCACATGCCTTCATGCTGTATGCCGATCAGGAGCAGATGGCCACTGACGACGAGCGATATGTCACCTGGAACTGGTGCACCCGCAAAGAGGGTGTCACGTTCGAAGAGATCTCAGCGAAGCACGCCGAGTATGCGGCGGACATGCAGGAAGATTCGGGCGGCATGATCGGATGGGTTGTGATGCTGCCTCATACCGGCGGTGCCGATGCGGCTGGCGAATTCGCGCATGTGGCGATTTATCCCGATATGGAATCCTTCATGGCACGACGCTCCATGCTGGCCAATGGCGGCTGGCAGGTCACCCGTGACTATTTCAATTTGTATGCGGATTGCACCGGCGAGATGCTCAACACCGAATCGGTACTGTACCGACCATAAAAACAACACTGCTCGGGGCTTGTCGCAGGATATGTGGCAAGCCTCGCTTTCTGGAGGAAATGATGAAAATTCAGTCTCTGTTGGGCACCGCGTGCCTGATCTTCACGCCTCTTACTCTGGCTGACAACCATGCGTCTGGCGAGGCAGAGTGGGCGATGGGCAATCCCGTCGAAATTTACGGCTGCAGCTTTAAGGAAGGTGTAGACGGTTATAAACAATCTATGAAGCATGCCGCTTTGGTTAATGCCTGGGCAGAAAAGCACGATGCGTTTCAAAATCACGTTGGCCAATTAATGTGGCCTGAGTTCTCTGATGGCCAATACCCCACCGAGTTTACGTGGCTGGGCTACTGGGAGAACTACGCCGACTACGGCGCTGACATGGATAAACGCGCCGAGCACGGTGCAGAGCTGTATGTCGAAGCAAATAAGTTTCTCGAGCAGTGCTCCCACAGCGAATGGGGAGCCTGGGAGGTCTTCCCCGCGGAAGACTGGACGCTGGGCAATCACGTCACCGAGTTTTCTGACTGCTTTTACAAAGAGGGCAAGGGCGATGCGGATCTACTGGTAGCCAATATCGCCTTTGCCAAAGAGATGTCTGCCCGAGGACTCACCGGCGCGGATCTTGGCGCAGTACAACTGTGGCCACGCGCCGGGGCGCCTGCTGGTCTTGAGAATGCCATCAGCTTCAAGTGGATCACCGGGTATCCGACACTCTCTGCCTACGCTAATTTCACCAACACCTGGTGGAACGAAGGACTCATCATGTCCTGGAACGAGCTTTACGGCGAGATCGTCAGCTGCGATGCAAGTCGGGTCTATCGCTCTCAGGTAATGAACCGACCCTGAGACCGGAAAAAACCAAACAGGCTCTCGCGCGGCGACGACTGAGAGCCTCTTTACACCGCAACAATTCACTACATAAACCAACAAAAGGGGATCGAATATGAAAATGGTCATCACCGCGCTGGCTTCAATGGCACTGGCACTCAGCGCATCACTCGCAACAGCTGATAACCACGAGGCACCTGTTGCACCTGTAGGCATGGTCTACGGCCTGGATGTCTCAGACCCGCCGGCATTTGTGGCCGCAATGAGTGAGTACTGGAACTCGCCAACCGGAAAGCAGATCCCCGGTTTCGCGATCTTGCGACAAGTGGTTGCGGCAGGCGAGAGTCCGATCTCCCATACGGTTGCCGTAGTACACCCCTCTTTTGACGCAATGGACGGCACCTTTGCCATGAATGCGGCGTCCGAGGATTGGGCAACCTTCCTTCAGGAAGCAAACGGTGTTGCCGAGGTCGTTAGCTCTTCCATGTTCGAGGCAACAGGCCTGGGTTCAGTCGAAAATCAAGTGGGTGCAGGACCTGGCATCGCCAACCTGTACATCTTTATGTCAGTGGCTGATCCGGCAAAGTACGCGAAGTCCTGGCAAAAAATGATGGACAGCACAGACATCGGTGAGACCGATGCCATGTTGTTTTCTATCTCGGCTGGCGGCGTAGGCGATACCACGCACGTCGTGTCCATCACCGGCAAGACTGTGGGCACAGTGATGTCGCAAATGAATGACAATCGGGCGGACAAAGCGTTCCAAAAGTTCATTAAGGAAGTCGGTGACATCAGAACCATCGAGCAGAATATCGTCACAGTCGATCTGGCGATATTTGGTAATACGGGCGGCTAATCTTCCCCAAGGGTCAGAGCTGATGCTCTGACCCTTTTTTCTGTTCCGAGTTCGCGCCCGCGCGTCAGATCTTACCGAGATCAGGCGACCATAAGGGGTCTAAAACCCAAGTGCCCGATTCAAGATCAGCGGCGCAGATAAATCAGAAGGCGAAGTCACCCTCGACGGTTGTCAGCCCCAGCGCGTCCCAATCGAGCATCCCACCGCGATAGTAGTGGATTTTCTCGGCGGGGAAGCCATCGCGAATCATCGCCTTCATCGCCGTAGGGCTCTGTGGGCAGACCGGGCCATTGCAAAATCCGACCACGTTCGAGGCGTTGCCGCAGTCCCAGCCCGCATCACTCTTGCTGCAGCCTAGCTCATCCATCCGCATGGCCACCTCGGTGTAGGGGATGTTGACAGACCCTGGAATGGTGGCATCCAAGAACCATTCCTCGGTGCGCATATCGACCAGAATGGTGTTGGGATCACTGATGGCATTCAACACTTCGATTTCCGTCACCGGCACGATGCCCGGCTCGGGCACCAGCGGCTGCAACCACCCTTTATTTTTGGCGCAGGGTGTCATCTGACGGGTGATAGTGATGGCCTCGCCGGAGGGCAAGGTTGCGACAAAGCTTTTGTCCTCGCCGATGATACGAAGATCTTCCGCCACGACCGATTGCGCAAAAGAAAAGAGAGCCAAAAGGCAAATTAGCCCTGACTTTTTGAGTACGGTGATCACGGATCCACCTCCTAATTATGTTTATTAGCGGCCCGCCAAGCAGGCGGGCAGTTCTATCAATGTACGTTAGTAGAGCCTAACGTCAAGCAGTCGCTTGTTACTCGGGCATGGTCTGAGAGGCGACGTTGAGCATTTTGACTTTGCCATTCTCAAGTAACACATCGATAGTCTCGTAGGCTCTGCGGTCGGCGCCATCAGGCCCGGTGGTTGTGACCACGTTGCCTGTCGCCAGCCACTCCTCCATGACACCGTCGGCGTTCTCGCCATCATTGGCAATCACCCACCACACCTGCCAGCGGGGGTTCTCAGTCGCCACCCAGTTTTGCAAAAAGGCCGCGTGGGCGGCGTTGCCCTCCACCACCTCACCATGAGGCGCGATCCCACGGAAATCTTCTGTGTTCATCGCAGCAATCGCCTCGAAATCTCTCTCGTTATGCGCGGCAATATAGTCCACCCAGATCTGCGCATTGCCGCCACTGCCCGCCAGGAGTGGTTTGGATGACCCGTCGTCGAAATACTGCTTACCGATACTCTGTCCGGCGGTGGAATGGGCCATCATGAAACCGGCATCGTCGTAAACCTGAAATGCCGCGTACTTGCCATCTTCAATGACCGCCTTATGAATGGAGTCACTGACGACACCCCCTGCCGTCATTTTCGTTTCGATAAACACCACATTACCTGCAGCATGAAAGGCGGTGGGTTCGACCTTGAAGTCGGGCCATAACTCGCCAATCGGCGTGAAGACCTCATCGATCACCTGCTGCGGGCCAACGTAATTGCCACCGTAAGGAAAACCTTTGGGCATTTCCCATTGACTATCTGGTGCCTGGGTTTGAGCCCACGCCTCCATATCGCCTGCTGCGAAAGCGTCGTAGCCCGCCTTCGCGGCGGCGATAACTGCAGCATCTTGATTGCCGGAATCGGCCTGGCAACCGGCCAACACAACGAGTGAAATAGAAAGTAACAACGAACGCATCAGCATGGCTCTCCCCCTTTGAGATCATGTGCTTGTATTACCAACCTAAGCGCTTGGGCGGCAGATTTCAAACCGAAGTAGATCTTCTGCGCACTTTTGCGCTCTCTACCGCTCGATGCCCTGGGAAAAAGTAAAGGCTTTAGGGTCTCGAGATATTCCTCTGAGGTAAGCTGGTGGAGTGCCGCGTCAACCATGTCCTCGCAGCAGATCTCCATTGACGCTGCCCGCGCGGACCTGATCCAAACCACCAGTCGCTGAGGCGAGTTACTGCAGATAATTATCCATAGTCAGGGCATATAGATTTGTCATGTATTGGCGACCTCCGACAGTGGCTGTCCTTTGATCGTGACGCGGTGCATCAAGCGACGCTCGCCCTGGTAGTCATTCTCAGCGAGATGCCAAGTCAGCCTGTTATCCCAAATCGCCACTGACCCGGGCTTCCATGAAAACCGGCACTGAAACCGTGGTTGCTGCGCGTGCTCATATAGCTGATGGAGCAGAGCAAACGCTTCCTCATTCTCCATGCCCTCAATACCAATAGTGTGACCGGGATTCACGTACAGAACCTCATCGCCTGTGGATGGGTGGCTAATCAAAGCGGGGTGAACCGCACGGCCAACGCCTGCTGACCCTTGCAATAGCGGCGCCAAATCTGTCTCGGCGTAGTATCCGCCCTCCCCATAGATATGTTCATTGGAATGGATCGCGCGGACAGAGCGAACTTTTGCTTTCAAGTGATCAGGCAGCGCCGCACAGGCCGCCTGCATATTGATAAACAGCGTATCGCCACCTGTCTGGGGAAGCTCACGCGCGACCAAAATTGAGCCCAGAGCAGGGTCCGGGTCGTAACTGTGGTCCGTATGCCAACCTCCACCAATGTTCATGGTTTGATCAGGCTCTTTTCGCACCTCAGCAATCTCTGGATAGCCATGCACGACGCCAAAAAACTTATTCGCTACGATGTCACCAAATCGCCGCGCGAACGCTAGGTGCCCATGTTCGCTCAGCGCCTGATCCCTGAAAAACAACACGCCCCGCTGAAATAGCAGCTGCCGTAGCGCATCAATCTGCTCAGTCGAAGCAACAGCCAGCTGGATGTCGCTCACCACCGCACCGCATGCCGGCGTCAGATTTTTGACCTTCATATCAGTATTGGCCACTCCATTTCAGTAAATCCCCTGTTTCACGCTCCTCGACCGTGAGGGTGCGGATCCCGTGTTGCGCTCGCAGTGCCGAGACAGATTGGTCCAGCCACTCCTCAGGAAACTGGAATGGCCACTTTTCACTCATGCGCCGCGTGCGCCGAAAGATCCGCCACTTCAAACCGAGGCATTTCCAGTAGAGCTTGGGAAACAACCGCCAGCCGCCCTCCTTGACCAGCGCTTTGTAGAGCGCCTTGATCTCAGGCAACTGGCCGTAACCGCGAAGATATCGCCACTGGTATCGGCAGCCAAAGATAACCCAAGTGTCGAGGCCCGCCTCCTGTTCCAAAGAAGTATCCATACCAAAAATCACGTGAGTGACGTCGTGCTCAAGGATTAGGCGGGCGCCTGCGCGATCGACCATTCGCTTCCTGCCAATGGCCTCTAGATAAGCGTGATACTCCTCCACTCCCTCCCGAAGGCTCATTTCGCAACGCTGCTCCTGATAACGTAGATCCATGTCTCGCCTTGTAGTCAGTAGTCTGTGAACAGAGACCCTGATGGACTGGTCAAATCAGAACGACAAGCCTACCGCATCCATGCTTCAAACACCGTCTCGTCTTAGTTTGGCTGTTACTATCTCATCCTCACCGACCCTACAAAAAAGGAAAGCACTATGGCTATTGGCCTATTGGCAACCATTACCGTTCAGGAAGGCAAAAACGCCGAGTTTGAGGAGGCGTTCTTGGATCTCACAAAGCTGGTGCGCGAGAACGAGCCAGGCAACATTTTTTACGCGCTGCACCGCAGTGGTTCAGACCCTCAGGTCTATAAGGTGATGGAGCAGTACGAGAGTCACGAGGCACTTGATGCGCATGGCAAGACCGACTATTTTCGGGAAGCCAACAAGAAACTAGCGGGGCTAGTAGCGGCTGCGCCCGAGATCGAAATACTAGAGGCGGTTACCGCATAGTCGGGCCGAACCACAGCACCGGCATTTGAGGCTGAGCGGCCACTGCTGACAGATACGCCAGATCAGCAACGCCCACCCTCACAAATTTTGGAAAACGCGTCCTGTTGTTTTTGGGGCCGTGGCGGCTGGCGATAGTTGGCGCGTCTTTATCTGGATCAATCTAAGGGGGAAGTTATGAAAAAAATACTACTACTGGCATCACTGACATCATGCCTCGCAGTCTCTGCGCTGGCAGACGACCACGCAACACCGCAGGGCAATGGCGCATTCACCACCCTATTTGTCGCCGCCAAGGACGTCGAGAGTTACATCGAGTCGGTCAAGTCCAATCCGGCTTTATTTGAAATGATCGGCGCGCAAGCCGCGGGCTACTGCGAGACAATCTCCGGGAGAGATTATGTTGGCCAATTGATGCTGTGGAACGCGTTCCCGAGCGTCACCAGCGCCATCGTGGGCGCCTCAAAATATGATCCAAGCAAGGCGCCCGAAGATATGGCGAGTCAACGCGAATTCAAATACGGGACCACTTGGGTGCCATTAAAGCCCTTCCCAAGGCTCGATCCGGGGTATGAACGAGCGATGCGAATTAAAATTTCACCCGCCAATCTGCCTGCATTTATCGCGGCCACCGCGAAGCTGGAAGCAGAAATCATTGCCGCTGGTCACGACACCTTTATGAATGGCTTATTTGCTGCCATTGGCGGAGGAAAAAACGAGGCTGGCACCTACTACCTGAAGTCCATCACCTCTTCCGTAGAAACCCACGGAGCGGTTATTGACGACTACATGGCCGGCGCAGCCTGGGGCGCGAGCTATAACGAAGCGGTCGCCTTGATAGACGAAGTGGTCAACGACCAGTTTGAGGTCTGCGAGCAGTTCTACAGCGCCGACTAGTCTAGTAACAAACGGGAGCGCGTCTCGCGCTCCCGTTCATTCCGACCCGCATGCCACGCGGATCGACCTCCCGGAATCTCAAACCACTCAGCGACACACCTCAGTCTACTCGGGTCAGCAAAGCCGAGTTTTCTGTCAGCTGACCGTCCAACATGACTGAGTTCGTGAACAGCATGGAATCGCCATCGTCAGCCTGCATCGTCCACTTCATGGCCGTCACAAAACTCTCGTGCTCCGCATGAAGATCATTGGCTGATTCATCCAGCGCTAGCGCCAACTCGGTGTCCGACACGCTACTCACACTAAAGACCGGCTGAGTTCCCAACGCACAGTAATGCTTTACCACCAGCTCGCCATTATCGTCGCTATAGGTGGTGAGCATTTCCACGCCGTCTTCAACGAGGGTCTCGGTAATCGTGTTGCCGCCCGACGTCATACGCCACTCATAAGACACATCGATGACCGCTCCGGTCAGACCCTGAGTCATCTTGCCTTCCCACTTCCCGAGCTTTTTCTCCACTTGCTTGAAAGCAGCGCTGCTTTCCACCGTGGGCATCGTCACATCACCAATCACGACAGGCTCGTCCGTCGCCTGAACAAGTACCGGCGAAATCAACAAGAAAACAAGCGCTACCAAATGAAATCTTTTCATCTCTTCCTCCATAGATCACTTACCAATGTAAGCACATGAACATAAACCAATGAGCGCGCGAAAGACAGAATCTCTTCACAGCCAATACGACGGCGCGCGAGACCCCTGACTTCCGCTCTCAAAGCGGTTCGTAGCGAATGCCGTGCTGGTCCAGTACGCGAGCGATAAAACGCTCCCAGGTGTCATTGGGTATCCAGATGGTGCGCATCAGAGACATCGCCTCATCTACATCCACCTCCTCGTAGATGACCTGATACAAAAACCCAAACACAGACGCCCTGAAGTTCACCTCACAATGCACCAGGGTTCTGTCGCTGGAAGGAGCACTCATCACAGCAGCGAAGGCTTCAAACTCTGCCAGGGAGGGTGACTCCCACAGGACAGGAACATGAACGAAGTGCAGCCCCAGCCCTCTCACGATGTCATCTTCGTGATTCAGCGCTTTGGGGTGGTTGGTGAATGCTAGGAAAATGACTCTGTCATAACCGGCCGAGGCGACCTGACCCAGCTCCGCCTCGGTCGGTTGACCGGAGGTCGTCAGCAGCGGTGAGTAATCTATTCGGTTTAGTAGCCCTAAACCAGCGCCATCGCCGGACTTCTCGTCATCAGCATGGGCAAATAGACACACCGGCAACAAAAAGAACAAAGAGACCAAAAAGATATTTTTCATGTCCCGGCTATCTTGGCAAGGTAGACAAAGCAAACTGATCGTGACGGGCAAAGCGCATTACGACTCCATACCGGGAGCTTCAATGTTCAGTACCCGCAGATAGTTGCGGGCAGACTCGGTTGCTTCAAACAAACGGGTGGCTTCCATGAGTTGATTTTTGTCTGTCGGCTGGGACAGTGCCTCATCCAGAGCTGCCGCAAGTGCTCGCGGATCTCTCATAGGCACTAGGTGACCATGGCGACCACCATCGACGATTTCAGCGGGCCCTGAAGGGCAGTCGGTGGTCACAACAGGCGTGCCCAGGGCCATGGCCTCAACCAAAACATTTCCCGACCCTTCTATGACCGATGACAGCGCAAATACCCGCGCTGCTCGCATCCAAGAGAAGGGATTGTCGACAAAACCGGGCAGGCGTACCCGATCCTCAAGGTGCAGTTCGCTGATCAGTTGCTCCAGCTTCGGACGGTCCCGTCCCTCACCGAGAATCACCAGTCGGGCGGCACGGTTGCTCAGCAACGGCATCGCCCGGAGGAGCGTCGGGTAGTCCTTACTGTGGCTCAGTCTCCCGACACTGACAATAACCGGTCCATTGTTATCCTTGACCCAAGGGTGGTCGACCGGTTCTTCGGCTAACGCGCGCAAGCTGTTATCGACGACCGGATTTCTGATGGTGACAACCCGGGATCTGGGCAGGCGAGCGAGCTTACAGAGATCAGCATTCACTCCATCGGAAACAGCGATGAGACGCGTTAGCCGCCGGTAGTAACGCCACATATCGAGGCGCCAGAGGAAACGCTGCGACCAATGCTTTGCGGCAATCGAGGCAGACGTGTTAATGCCGATGACCCCGACCACCGGGCGATGGTAGCCGGCTTTGCGAGTGGCCTTGGCGGCAGCGACCATAGCTCGATGTTTGGCTACTAATAAAGCGTCAGGCTGGGTGCTGGACAGATATCTCGCGACTTCTCCACTGCAGGCGACGGCATGCTGATGCTTCAGCGCTATGCAATTTACCCGGGGTGACACCAGCGCGAGATGAGGGCTACTCCGTTTTATCAGCAGAAGATCCACCCTGATACCCAAATCCACGATGGCATTCACCAACAAGGCAAAAGAGCGCTCTACGCCACCCTGGCCGGAGAAAGAAACGAGGACTGCAAGGTGGGGCGTTGACATGATCGGGGCTCTGAAATGCAAGTGATAAGCTATCACACCAAAGGTCATGGTAAGGAAAGCGATCCTGAGCTCTTTTGGTATTTATCGGTATGCCACCCAGTTGTCAGCTGCGCTGGCGTCTGCCTCGGTCGCTTGGCCGCTGGTGATGTTTGTGCTCCTGTACGGCGCCGGCGCATCGCTAAAACACCTGATGTGGCTGTTGGGAGGGATCTCTCTGCTCATGCTGTTGCGCCGACCTTCCGCTTGGCTTGGCGTCCCGGGAATGCGGCACTGGTTGGTTGTGAGCGGCTGCCTGTTGTTACCCATGCTGACCAGCCTTGTTGGAGCGGACCAATTGGACCGCGCTGTATCCGGTTTGCTGCGAATAGGATTTTATGTTCTGGCCGCCTATTATTTGATGCGCTGGGTGCCACAACCCAGGCAGGAGGCCCCGACCACCCTCGCTCTTCTCGCCGTCATGATGATGTTCGTCCTGGACGGATATTTGCAGCTGGCAACGGGAGTCAGTGTCAGCGGCCAACAGCCGATGCCAATTCCCGAAGGCTACAAAATAACGGGGTCTATGGGGGTCAATTACGGCGAATCTTTGGCCGTGCTGTCACCCTTGGTTTTTGAAGCCTTGCGCCGCCATGCGAGACGTCTACCACTACTGTGGCTCTGTCTTCCCTTGCTGACCGGTGCCATCGTCATCAGTGCCAGTCGCTACTCTCTGCTACTACTCGCGTTGGCGAGCGTGATCTACTTCCTCATAGCCTGGCAACACCTGACTGCTAGACAGCGACTTTTACTCCTTCTCGGTGGGGGTGGCTTGATGGCCGCCGGCGTTGCCCTGTCGTTGATCTGGGCACCTCATGTGCTGGAGCGAATGGTGGCCGTGTCAGGGCTTTTCTCTGCTGACTCTGCGACGTTCAGCAAAGCCCTAGCTTGGCGGCCAGAGCTTTGGCAAGCGGCAGGTCAAGTGTTCCTTCAAAACCCTCTAAATGGCGTGGGCATGCGTGGGTCTGGTGACGCCATGCTACCTTTTCTAGCGCAATCGCCCTTGTTTGAGAGCCTTCCCATTCAGGAAGACTGGTACCCCCATCTCACGGCACTGGAGGTGGCGGCCGATCTGGGCATTGTTGGCCTCGTTGGTTACGGTTTGTTCCTATGGTTCCTGTTGAAACTGTGCGTCCGCTCTACGGGGCTGGCTAGAGCATTTTCCCTCGTGGCGCTGCTGGCATTTTTCCCAGCATCGGCGGGCCTGTCAGTATTTTCTTATCGCATCTCCCTACTCGGGTGGCCGGCCTTGGCTTTTGCAGTGGGTATGTATGCCCGGGCCCTGATGGAGCCAGAGCCGCTGGAAGTCCGGCTTGGATAACAGTGGGCGGAGGGCATAACCTCTGCCCTTAAGTTGCCCAAAGAACCTTACGGAGCCAATGGAGACGTATTTCGGCATCACCAAGTGGCCTGAACACACGGTTAGTGCTATCCTCTAGCTCCTGTCTGACTTTTTACGTGCAGATGGTGTTACCAACGCCGGAGTCAGAGCCATCATCCAATCCCTTCTAAATTTTCCCGCCCTGCCCGAGCCTCAGAAATGAGGAAAACCAATTACTCGTATGAAAAAAGGCAGCGCGAGGTCGCTAAGCAAAAGAAGCGAGAAGCCAAGCGCCTCAAGAAAACTGAGAAGGCTGACCAGCATGATCAAGACGAAAACCCCCAAATTGTCGACTGACGCAAAGCGTGACTCGATAGCTGAGGAAACCAAAGCCTTTCTGAAGGCGGGACATAAAATCGAACAGATACCAGACGGCGTGTCAGGCCAAGACCCTTATGGTCGCGGCAAACCGCTAGCGCCGGGCCCGCCACAGAAATAGTTATCCGGAACTGGCCTCATGATGCGAATGTTTAATGCGTCGGCCGGTTTGGTGAAGCCTGCAAACCCAGTTTAGGTAGGCTACTGTGTACCCACATACAAGGCCGCGGAAAGCTGCCTAGGGGGAATGATGAACTCTGATGAACTTCGCTCAAAACTACTCGCCGCGGAATCACTGTACCTTCGCAACCAAATCATCGATCAACTTTGCAGATGGCAACGCTGTCGGAATGACCAAGATCTACTCTTGGCCTTAGCAACGGTCGAAACACTGGTTGGCATCGAAGACCGAGCCTGAGTACTGACTCGCGCCACCAACGACAAAAGGCATATCACCTGCTGTCGCTTTGTTTGAGCTAAAACGGGGCGGAGCGGGAGGGAGCATTTGCCTCTAATCTACGGAAACCTTCACTTCATAAATGCTGTAGGTCAGCTTTCCTGCTTCGTCAATCATCCCAGCAGCAACAGCCTGCACTCTATTCAACCAAAGGTATTTTTCGTGGCTCGTTTGGAAGGTCGGCGCGGTTGCGATCTGTCCAGTTTCCATTTCAGCTCTTCCAGAGTACTCAACATAGATATAAGCGCCATCATCGGTCTTTAGGGTGAATCTCACATCAAGGCAGCCCAACGTCCCGTTATCACTAATCGTCAGCCAATCAGCCGCATCATTCGTCGCCAGAGAAGCCTTTACGCGATCACTGTCGACCTCCACAGAAACAACATCGCTAATTAATCTGGCACCTTTTGGCCCGGATCCAAGTTCTATTTGGTCACCGAGTTGTGCCGTTATCGTTCCCATTGGAACAAGCGTTGCGGAGGGCGTCATTGCAGATTTCCGGCAGAAGAATAATCCGACTACCGTACTCCAATGTCTCCTGCTTTTTCAATCGACCACCAACCTGCTCAACTGTCTACCTATGGCAATCAGCGGTGCAAGCTAACCTGACAGGGCAGTTGGACAGTGGTTCATAAATTAGAGAAGCTCTGCTCCCATAAAAACCAATGGAAAAATGAAATGATGGCCACATTAACGCCCAGCATAATCGCACTAGTAGCGACCTCGGTTGTCTGTCAAGTGATTGGTGCCTCCTTGATGCCTCTGACAAAAGGACTAACGGAAATCATCCCTACATTAGGCTTTGCCATCGCTTTCGCTATCGGTCTGAGCATCATGGCGCGGCTGATCAATAGCGGGATCAATTTGAGCGCTTTGCTGCCATTTATGGCGGCGGTTGTTCCACTGTGTGCGATAGCCGTTGGCGTACTCGCTTATGGCGAATCTGCATCTGCACTAAAAATATCGCTTCTGGTTTTTTCGTGCCTGATGATTGGCTTTGCTAGCAGCATGTCTTAATCAACATGGATGTCCCGGGCACGCGCGGGTTCAGAAGATGAAAGGACTTTAGGCCTTAAGGCCCTAGGGGAAATGGCGGAGCGGACGGGACTCGAACCCGCGACCCCCGGCGTGACAGGCCGGTATTCTAACCAACTGAACTACCGCTCCAGGTAGACAATGCAGAAGCTGCATCGGTTGTGGCTTGGACCCGTCTCCAACAGAGAGGGTGGTGGGTGATGACGGGATCGAACCGCCGACCCTCTGCTTGTAAGGCAGATGCTCTCCCAGCTGAGCTAATCACCCCAAGCCAGAGCACGGCATTATAGGGATCGCGCCTCCACTGTCAATGCGCTTTCTGGCCCTCGATGCGTCGTTCTCGGACATCTCAGTGCCACCCAAACCGTGTAGAATCGCCGCGAAATTTTTAACCCTCCGACAGTGAGATCCCACAATGGAGCTGTACAAAGATTTTCGGTTCGAGGCAGCACACTTGCTCCCCAAGGTGCCCGAGGGCCATAAATGCGCGCGCTTGCACGGCCACTCCTACCAGGTGCGGATTACCATTGAGGGCGAAGTGAGCCCGGAGACCGGTTGGATCATGGACTTTGACGTCATCGCACAAGCGTTCGATCCGCTGTTAGAGCAACTCGACCACTATTACCTCAATGACGTTCAGGGACTGGAAAACCCCACCAGTGAAAACCTGGCGATCTGGGTGTGGGCCCGGCTCAAGCCACAGCTGCCAGAGCTCATTGAGGTCGAAATCAGCGAAACCTGCGATTCAGGTTGCCGATATCGAGGCTGAAACGCATTTTTTTTCTTCTCCGAGGAAAAAATAGCCGGCTAGGGGTTGCGCACCGTCAAGGTTCTGTAGTACCCGCCGGTGTGCGGTTATACACACACGCGGCATCGGTGACACTTTTATGGAAGTTATGTTACACACCGCATAGCTTTACTCACGCATCGACTGTAACTTATTGTTTTTTGTTAACTATAAGTGGTTGGTTAAAAATTAACCAATTCGCTGATCTGGACGGCGTTTCGGGCCTGAAGGCTTGATTGAACAAATTATCCCAAGAGTTATCCACAGAATCTGTGGACACTTTTGATCGATCGGCGACAAGGCCGGACCCGGTCTAAGCCGTCAAACGTGCGATAACAGCAGAACTCTGAGGTCACCGTGTCTGTTCCGGCAGCAAAAACGTCCGCACTGCGCCATTGAACTGGTCGGGCTGGTCGACATGTAGCCAATGCCCGGCGTCCTGCACGGTAACCAGCTGACTGTCGGGAAAACGCCGCCTGATCTCCTGCTCGTGCGTTGCCTGAATGTAGGCGGAGTTGCCGCCCTTTAAAAATAGAGTTGGACCTTGAAACGGCGCCGCCTCGGAGGGCGCCTGTCGTAGCCGACCGTAAGCGTCAGCCAAACCTGTCAGATTAAAGCGCCACCGGTAGGCCCCATCTGCTGCCTCCAGACTCATCAGCAGATACCCCACCACACCCGGATCTTCGATCACCTCGCACAGCAATGCCTCCGCCTCCGCCCTCGTCTTACATCGCCGGTCGACCACCTGCTGCAAGGCCTCGAGCATCTGCAGATGCTGCTCGGTATAAGTCACGGGCGCTATGTCCGCCACGATTAACTTCTCCACCCGCTCGGGCGCCGTTAAAGCGAGTTCCATTGCAATCTTCCCGCCCAGTGAGTGGCCCAGCACGTGCGCGCTCAGTAGCGCATTGCTCTGCATCCACTCGCTCACTGCCGCGGCATAGGTGACCAACGACGTTTCAGTCAACCAAGGAGAGCGCCCATGATCGGGCAGATCTAGGCAATGAACGCGAAAATCGGACATCAGCGCCCTGCTCACCCTACCCAGGTTGCTGCCCTGACCGAATAGCCCATGCAGCAAAATCATGTCAGGGCCCTGCCCCGATGTCCGTGCGTGAAGACCGTTGTTCATCTGCACCGCTCCTTTGTTAGCATACGTCCTCGCTGAATTAGGAATGTCGACATGAACCATCCGCGTACTGATGCCAAGGCAAACACCTCGGACCCGGCAAGCCGACGATTTCAGCGCATGGCTCTGATCACCTGGTTCGTTGTCAGCCTGTCAGCATGTGGTTCAGCAACGGTCGGAGGCGGCTACAACGCGACCACCCCAACAAACGTCTTCGAGCCAGCTCTTTTTGAGCAGCTGGATAACAAAAAAGTGGTCATCGCCAGCGTGAATCTGGGCGGCCCCTCCCGCAACTACCTCACCAAACGAGAAGCCTTTGTCGACGCCAGAGTACAGGAATATCTCGAAGACGCGGGCTACGAAGTTCGTCCGCAGCGTGAGTTCGCGCAACGCTGGAATAACGCAATATTGATTTACGGCGACCCCATCGACCCCACCACTGGACGAGTCAATCAAAAGTCATTCATCCAGATCGTTCAGGCGGTGCGCGATCAGTTGCGAGAGCAAACTGACATCGGCAGCATCGTTTTCACTGACATCATCGAGAAAGACGTCTATTACGAGCAAGGACTTAACCGCGTAACACGCTTTGATGGGGTTACACGCAAGCCCGCGGTTCAGGGTGCAGGCAGTGGTGTAACGGCTGAATTTGACTGGTCTCGCCCCGTCGCGGCCGCCACCCTCCGCGTCGCTTGGTTCAATATGAACCTGGAGCGGCTATTCTCGGGGGAAGGTGGAATGGACGTCACCGATGCCGTCGATACGCGAAGTGGCACAGCTTTTGTGCGCAGACGGGACGTACTGGAAAACGAAAACCATATCGATGAGGGCATCGCCATTGCCCTCCACCCTGTCATTCCAATGAGGAATTGGCCGGGTAACCCCTGATTAGGCCAGCACTTCCAGCCCGCGTTCAATACACCACATTGCGGAGAGCCCGCCCAGCACGTAAATCGGGACTGGCTTGAGCGCTGCCACCCTGCCACCGATCAGGCGGCCGCCGAGCATCGCCAGCACGACCAGTAACGCGATAAAAGCAAGCTGCCCCAGCTCGATCCCCACATTAAAAAAGAGCAAAGCCAGCGGGACGTTTGACTGGGGCAGACCTGTGTCAGCCAGCGCGCCTGCAAAGCCCATACCGTGCAATAACCCAAAACCGCCGGCCAGCCACCAAGGTTGCCGCCACAGGGCGCCGGCTGACCCTCGCGCCAACTCCACCGCCAACAGATAGATCGACAGGGCGATCATGAATTCCACCAACGATACTGGGTAGTCGAAGAGCCCTAGCGTCACCATGGCAAGTGTCACGCTGTGTCCTAGGGTAAACGCCGTGACGGTATAAATGAGACGCCGGTTCCAGCCCACCAGTAGCAACAGTCCCATCACAAACAGGAGGTGATCGGGTCCTGCCCAGATGTGCTCGGCCCCGAGCCAGGTGTAGTCGAGCGCGACTGTGCCGGCAGAGCCTTCTTCGGGCACAACAAAGTCGGGCTCGGTGGCGGTGAACACAGCCTGATGAAAAATATCGTCAGCCAAAGTGATGCGAAGTAGTGCAGAAGATTGGTTTTGTCCCAAGCCTGAGACCGACACAGTCTCCCCCACCAAGCCCGTCGGGCACTCCAGCTGGATCTGCTTGAGCTCTCCGGTGCCCTCCTGAACCCAGGGTGATATTGAAGTGATCTCACAAGCGGCGGGGAAGCGCGGTTCAATCGGTGTCGCCGAGACTTTTTGTAGCGGCGTTTTCCAAGTGGCGCTAAAAGCCGTTCCGGAAAGCTGCGTCACTTCGAGTAACGAAGGCGCGAACCGGTGTGCGGCGGCGTCGGTCGCGAGCAGCAAGCTCCACACTATTAACCACACTCTCATGAGCGTCGCACCTCATAGCCGGCCATCGCCCCCTCTACCCAATCGACAACAGCCTGCTCTTCTGCCTCGCGGACCAGATCCCGCTCAATACGTACACTGACCTCTTCCAACTCCAGCGTGCGCGACGGCTCGAATGCCTCGATATAGACATAGTGCTGGCCAAAGACCGACGTTACCGGTCCGATCCATGCACCGGCCTGAACCTCGGTGGCGCTCACCTGCTCGGCGAACTCAGCACCAAATACCCGGGACATCTGCTCAGGGCTCTGGCGCCGGAAGGCATAACCCGACAAAAAGGGCGCGCCGAGTAACCGCGCCGCATCGGGGCTTAAGCTGTCGGTATTGACCTGTGCCATCAATGCCGGCATCTCTGCCGCACGCTGGGTCGAGAGGAACACGTGACTGAAGGTATAGCGCGCGGGCTCGCGCCAGCTGTCGAGCTCCTGCTGATACCGGATTGCCACCGCCTCTGCGCCCGGTGCCGGGTTGGGTCGGGTGGCCACGATCAGCCGCTCCATAATCTGCACCAAGCGGCGACGAATAACTTCATCGGTGAGGTGAAGCCGAAGCGCATAACCCTGCTGTATCAGCTCTCGGTCGCTAGCGCCGGTACTGGTATCGAGAAAGCGCATATTGCGGATGATGCGCTGCTCAACCGCGGCGTCACGGTATTGCAGATCGCGGTCAAGTGCCTCTCGAAACAACAATTCATCACGCAACTCGGTGTCGATAAACTGCTCCAGCAGCGCCGGACTAACGCCGTCTGGGGCAAAGCGGGTGTAGTTCTCCACCATGGCGCTGAGCCGCTCCGGATTGGGCGGACCCAACACCGGTTTAGGCTCAGGGAAAAGCCACTGGCCGCCGACAAACAACATCACTCCCAGCAGCAAAAAGTGCAGCCACGGCTTTTTCAACATGCTTATGATGCGCCCCCTGAATGTGCGGGCAATTTAAAAGTAGCTCACAACAGAATCAAGCGTTTCCTCGGGGATCAGTTTACTCGGGCCATCGCGGGTACCGATATAGAGAAAGCCAATGACCTGATCACCAGGTTCCCCCCCAAGCGCTTCGACGACATGAGGATCCGTAGCATAGCCTCCTGTGCGCCAGACACAGCCAAAGCCGAGGGCGTCCGCCGCCAGCTGCGCTGCGTGGAGCGAAGCCGCCACCGCATGCGCCTGCTCATCTCGAGGGACTTTTTCATGAGCAACGGCGTGCAGCAGCCCGGCGAGCACCAGCGGTGCCCGCAACGGAGCGTTTTCAGCTTTCGTTAACTGAGCGGCATCGGTAATACCTTTCAACATGAGGCTACGCTGAAAGCACTCTCCCAACACCGCGCGTCGATCTCCAGTGATCACCACAAAACGCCACGGCCGCAGTCGACCATGATCCGGCGCACGCAGTGCGGCCTGCAGAATCGTCTGCAACTGATCGGCATCGGGCCCGGGGTCAGTCAGGCGCGGGTGGGAGTTGCGATGAAGCAAGGTATCGAGCGTCGACATGTCAGTACATCTTGATGGCTATAGGACTAGCGTAGCAAATGTCTGGCTTCAGTCGACCTGCCAACCATCTGGCACCGCCCCGCGGAGCGGAATGGTCTGGCCAGCGAATGCGATCGACTCAGAGGTCACGGTGACGTCCGCATCAGTGAGTACGCCCTCGTCAAAATGATAACTGGGCGACCAGTTGCCCGCGATGCGCTCAGCCTCCGTCGCAGCCTGCTCCGCCGCTACCGCGTCGCGACGATCCCGCCAGGCAGCCATCTCGGCTTTGCCGTACGCGCGGCCCAGCATGTGTTCGGTGGTATCGGGGCTCAACAGCGCAGCGGTCGCGTTATTTCCGCCAAATCCTTTGCTGTTGATTAACGCGTAATCCCGCTCCGAGCTGTCCTGCTCGGTAAGCGCAAAACTGAGCCGCTCGGTAACCACATCATCGGCCAGTCCATCCACCGTGTGGATGCGGGGAATCATCCCGTGTTGCCAGATACCCAGTGTCGCGGTGAGCTGATCCCCCGCCGCCGCACCCAGTGAATGGCCCACGTAACTCTTAATTGCCGCAACCGGCCACTCTGAGACACCAAACGCTTCGGCAACCTTGTTGAGCAAGGTTGATTCCGTGACACGGTTCTGGGGCGTCCCTGTGCCGTGCGCCTGAACCATGCCGCGATGTTTGAGCCGCTCATCACCGAGGATATTGCGCAGCGTTGCCATGGCCTCCGCCACGGTCAGATAATTGCCTGCGCCGGGGCCGGAGATCGATTTCTTAGCACCATCAGCACGCACACTCACGAACGGCGCGCCGGCCAGAATGGGGGCGCCCAGCTCGAGGGCCAGCGCGTCATCCATCAGGATCACCACTTGCGCCGACTCCGCCATAGTAAAACCGCAATTTTCCCCGAAGGGTCGACAAGCCCTGCGGCTATCTACCCGCTCACTCTCGGCCAATCCGTCGAGCTGCCTAAGCCCTTTGTCAGTGGCCAGCGCACCCATGGCGACATAACCGTCCATGACCTCGGCATTCACAGGCGCTTCTGCGGCGCCCACTACCGCGATGCGAGAGCGGCCGGCGCGAATGTCCGCGATACCCAGGCGAAGGTTGTAGAGAAACGTCGCGCAAGCGCCGAGGGCAGGCCCGGTAGCGCTCATCGTGCCCAGAACGTAAGCACTGACAAAGTCGCCCGGCATCTCGGCAAAACCGAAAGGGCACTGCTTGGAACTGACGCGGCGGCCCTGCAGACGCGCCCGCAGCATACCGCCCGACCCCGCGTCGTCCAGCTGACCCATCGCACTGGAGATATAAACGCTGACGGCATCAGCGGGCACCTTGCCGGCCAGCGTTGCCCAATCCATACCCAGATCAGCGAGCGCATCCGACATGGCAAACACCGTCATCTGCACTGCGCGGGGATGATTGCGTGAGGGGTACAGATCTCCGGGGTTGAAGCCGGTCGGCAACTGCCCCGCACTGCTGACGTCAAACTGGCGAGTGCTGGGCAGCAAGACTTCGGAGTGGGGCTCCAGTGCCACCCGCAGACGCTTTTCGTCCAAAGGCGACGTCTTCCCACCGATAACGTCGCCGTCACCGATACCACCCGGGTTGTAATCGAAGACCCCCCCTCCTTGATCTGCGCTGACCTGAGCCCGCCGGTGCCAGGGCACGGCTTGGTGATCAAACCAGTCGCTTTCGATTTCGCGCACCAATGTGTGCTTGAGCAGGTTATCCCTATCGCTGGTACCCATCATTTGTGACAAGGCGGACTCAGTCGCGGCCCGATCAGTCGCTGACAGATGATCCCAGATCATTCGCCGATAGGCATGACGACGGGACGTACGGCCTGCACTGTTGATACCGCCTGCGGCAACCATGACGGGCAATCTGAGCATGAGATCTCCACTTTTCTCGCAACGACGGATCCGTGGCGAACCCGCGAAAGCGTGGCAGTTTACCCTCGACAGGGGCATTTTCTATGCGTATAACGCCATATAATATGAATATTACGCCAAATACCGAGTCAGTTTTTCGCATTGCGGCGTTGACCCACGAGGACATGCTTGCCTCCTCACTCACACTGCCACTTGAAATCCTGACTGGCGCGGCCCAAGCACTCGGTCGTGCCGGCCGACAGCGCCTTAGCATCGAGTGTTTCAGTCAGGAGGGGGGTCCGCTCACTATACAAAGTGGCCTGACCCTCGCGTCAACACCACTGACCGAACTCTCTCAGGCTGATTTATTGATCGTTCCTGCCATCTGGCGACAGCCACAGCGAGTCCTGCGCCGCCACCCAGAGCAGATCGCACTTATCGAACAGCATGTCAGCGCGGGGGGGCTGACCATCAGCGTTGGCTCCGGCAGCTTTCTTCTGGCAGAGACGGGCCGCATGAAAGGGAGAACGATGACCACTCACTGGCAGTGGTTCGACGCGTTTGCGCATCGCTACCCACGGGTCCAGTTGGAGCGGCGTCAATTGATCACACAATCTGACAACGTGTTCTGTGTGAGCAGCGTGAACTCGGTGGCTGACCTGATGGTGTATCTCTGTGGTGAGC
>JBELDB010000012.1:0-31381 GCA_042094525.1 Congregibacter sp.
AATTCCGCTCTCTGAATCGGTACACTCCGGCTCCGCTCATGGGTAAGCAAAGTCGATTAAGGCAATGTCAAGCCGATGGCACACCACCGCGAAAACCGAGGAACGCACAGTGGCTAATCCACAGATACATAACGTGAACGTAGCGGATCAGCGAGTGCTGATCTCGCCCGAGGCGCTGCGCGAATCAGTCGAGATTCCCGACTCGCTGTATCAATTCGTCTCCGCATCGCGCGCAACTATCGAGCAGATCATTGATCGACAGGATCACCGGCTGATTGTGGTGGTAGGGCCTTGCTCCATTCACGATGTGACGGCCGCATTAGACTACGCCAATCGCTTAAAAGAGTTAGCCGATCGCGTCGCGGATAACCTGTATTTAGTGATGCGAGTTTATTTTGAGAAACCTCGCACGACAGTCGGCTGGAAGGGTCTGATCAATGACCCCAGCCTCGATGATTCCTTCGACATTGAGAACGGTCTCAAAATCGGGCGAACCTTGCTGAGGGATATTCTGGAGCTGGGCCTGCCGACAGCCACCGAAGCCCTAGACCCCATCACCCCACAGTATCTGAACGACCTCATCAGCTGGTCAGCCATTGGCGCGCGGACGACCGAATCACAGACCCACCGAGAAATGGCCAGTGGCCTCTCGTCTCCAGTGGGCTTTAAAAATGGCACCGACGGCGGCCTGGCCGTAGCGATCAATGCCCTACAGTCAGTCGCCAATCCACATCGGTTTTTGGGGATTAACTCGAAAGGTAAGGTCTCGGTCTTTGAAACGTGCGGCAATCGTTACGGTCACATCGTGTTGAGGGGCGGCAGTGATGGGCCCAATTACCGTTCCGAGCACATTGCTCGATGTGAGGCTGATCTTCAGGCGGCAGACCTTCCCGCTAATATTATGGTCGACTGCAGTCACGCCAATTCCGAGAAGAACCCCGCATTGCAGCCGGAGGTTGCGCGTGATGTGACCGCGCAGATCGCAGATGGCAATCAGTCCATTGTCGGACTCATGCTGGAGAGTCACCTCGAGGCGGGGAATCAAGCGATTCCGGCAGATCTGTCGGCACTTCGCTATGGCGTGTCGGTGACGGATGGCTGTATTGACTGGGCGACGACTGAATTTCTCATTCAGGAGCTTTCTGACACTGTCGCCTCGGCACTAAAGGCGCGTGCCGCTCAATAGTAAGCTTGGCTGCGATCGCTGTGATCCGTGGTATCCCGCACACCTGCAAGCTGCGGGATTTGCTCTAGCAGGGTCTTCTCTACGCCGCCTTTGAGGGTCATATCCACGGCACTACAGCCCTGACAGCCTCCGCCGAAGCGGAGCACTGCGAACTGATCCTCGGTCACCTCGATCAGGGACACCTCGCCACCGTGAGCAGCCAGAGAAGGATTGACTTCGTTATACAAGACGTAGTTGATGCGATCTTCGATGGGGCTGTCGTCAGACACGCGAGGCATCTTTGCATTAGGCGCTTTAATCGTAAGCTGCCCTCCCATTCGATCCGCTGAGTAATCGACCAAGGCGTCCTCGAGAAACGGGATGCTTCTGCCCTGAAACCACGCAGTGAAGTGCTCAAAAGACTCCTCTACGTCTCCGTCCTCCATATCGCCCTCGCGACAGTAAGCGATGCAGGTTTCAGCTCTCGGCGTGCCGGGTTCATTAATGAACACGCGTACGCCCAGAGCGTCCTCTTGCTTCGAAAGCAGCTCTGCCAAGTACTCCTGCGCCGATTCAGTGATGGTAATCATGCAGATTTCGCCCCAATAATAACCAAGTGGAATAGTCGGATAATACCGTTTTTGTGTTGGGAGTGACAATGACGCCCTATGCCGAGCGAATTGCTGTGTAGCTCACCGGATTCGTCGTCTGCGCTCTGGCTGCCAAGTCTGGTTTAGTATTGCGCGCTATGATCGAGAACCGGGGCCACGTGAGCCCATCAGCACAGCTGACCACATCAGAGCTTTCGCGCTTGGTCACTGATATCGACTCGGCTCTGCCCCGAGTGCATCGATATGCCCCTGCCACTCCCATCTTACGAATCCCTCTTCTCGACTCGCTTATCAAAGGTGAGGCCCTACTAAAGGCAGAATGCTTGCAGGCAACGGGGTCGTTTAAAGTTCGCGGCGCATTGAATGTGATGACACAACTCGCAGTCGACGAGAGCATGGGGCGGGTGATCGCGTTTTCTTCTGGCAATCATGGTATTGGCGTCGCTTATGCAGCTCGGTGCCTTGGAATGCAGGCTACGATTGTGGTGCCCGATGATGCGCCTTTGGCCAAGATCGATCGCATTCGTCGTCTCGGAGCCGAAACCGTCTTTTATAACCGGCTAACGGAGGATCGAGAGCAGGTTGCCACCGCCTTGCAGGCAAAATACCCCGCGCCATTGGTGAAGCCCTACGACGACTGGCACACCATTGCAGGCCAGGGCACATGTGGGGCCGAAGTGATTCAGCAGGCACCAGAGCAAATTGATGCCGCGATTATTTGCACAGGAGGTGGCGGCCTCGCCGCAGGGACCGGTACCTATCTCAAAGCACGGTCGTCCGGTACGCGCATCATCACCGCGGAGCCCGAGGGCTGGCACGACCATTACCTCTCGTTTCAAGGCGGCGCGCGGGTAAAAGCCCCCGGCAATGGCACACAATGGTGTGATGGCCTCATGGCGCCCATCCCTGGCGAGCTGACCTTTTTAATCAATCAATCTAACGGCGCAGAGGGTTTATACGTGTCCGAGCTGTTGATATCCAAGGCCATGAAAATGGCTTGGCAGCACCTTGGACTGAAGCTGGAACCGAGTGGCGCGGTCGCGTTGGCAGCAGTGCTGTCCCAACCCACGAAATTTCACGGTCAGCGAATACTGGTGACACTGACCGGCGGCAATGTGGATGACCGCAGATTTTCAGAATGCGTGGCGCTAGCTGGGTAATCCCGACAACCAAATCATCAACGCCACTAGGGCAACACTGATTAGCGCGGTGGCCGCAATCGCATCGGCAACGCCATCCTCAAGCTTACTTTTCGACATTACAGCTCTCCCCGGCCCCCTCTCATTTTGGGACCGTATTACCACTGACTAATATTGGGGTGGTTCACGCCCATACGGGCGGCGCGATTGTAACGGGTATCTGACCGGATTCTCCAGTCATTGCGAACACGTTGCTTAGATGCACCAGCCAATAGGCAGTCTGTGCCAGAATATGCAGGTGGGAGAGCCTCAGCTCAACACATAGACACGGCATTGATCTTTTCGGCACATTCCGACGAGACTGGATGATTGATGGAAACTGGCATTACCTTCACCTTTGCGGCAATTTTTCTCGGAGCGGCAGTGCTGTCATCGCTGGCGCTTTATGCTCGACAACCCATCATCATTGCCTACATAGCGCTCGGCGTGGCACTCGGACCGTTCGGGTTACGCGTGGTGTCCGATATGGAGCTGGTATCAGGTGCGGGCCACGTCGGCATTATTCTGCTGCTGTTTCTGCTGGGGCTCGATATGAAACCGATCGCCCTGTGGAACAGCCTGCGCCAATCTACACTCGTTGCCGTCATCAGCGCAGTGGTTTTTGCAGCAGCGGGCTATGGCTTGAGTCGACTGTTTGGATTCAGCGGAATGGATGCCCTCCTGATTAGTGCTGCGCTGGTATTTTCGTCGACCATCATTGGCATCAAGTTGCTACCGACGACCGTGCTGCATCATCGTCACCTCGGTGAGTTAATGATTGCCCTGCTACTGTTTCAGGACCTGCTCGCCATTATCGTGCTGGTGATGATCGAAAGCGCTGGCGCGGAGAGCACTAGTGCAGCAGCGCTTTTTCAACCGTTGCTGACGCTTCCCTTGCTGGGCGTCGCCAGCTGGCTCAGCGTCAGATTTATTCTGCTGAACCTCATCAAGCGTTTTGACCGTTATCACGAGTATATCTTTCTGTTGTCCATAGGCTGGTGTCTCGGCATGGCTGAACTGGCAATCTGGATGGGGCTCTCAGCAGAGATCGGTGCCTTCATCGCAGGCATCAGCATCGCTAGCAGCCCCATTGCGCAATACATCGCGATCAGCCTAAAACCTTTACGGGACTTCTTTCTTGTGGTCTTTTTCTTTTCGGTGGGGAGTGGTCTCGATATGGCCCTGCTACCCCAGGTCGCACTCCCCGCAGTCGTCATAGCGGGGTGCTTTCTGGCGATTAAACCCGCGGTCTTTCATCTGCTGGTACGAGGGATTTTCGATGAACCAAAACTCAGCTGGAACCTCGGCCTGCGGCTCGGGCAATGTAGTGAATTCGCCCTTCTGATTGCTTTTTTGGGGCTGTCAAAGGGATTACTTGGGGGCGCTGCCGCTACGCTTATTCAGGCCATCACCATCATTACGCTTTTGGTATCGTCTTATCTAGTAGTACTAACGTTGCCCAACCCGATCGCTATCAAAGAGGGCCTCCGCCGCGACTAAGCCGGCAGCGAATAGGCCGCTGCGGCCCGCTGTCGAGAGTCGGCGGCGGGGTGATCTCTATATCGCAGCTTCGAGCTCGGGTAGCGCTTCAAAGAGGTCTGCCACAAGACCATAATCTGCGACCTGGAAGATAGGGGCATCCTCGTCTTTGTTGATCGCCACGATGACCTTGCTGTCCTTCATGCCGGCCAGATGCTGGATGGCACCTGAAATGCCCACCGCAATGTAGAGGTCCGGGGCTACAATCTTGCCGGTCTGACCCACTTGGTAGTCGTTGGGCACAAAACCTGCATCCACTGCCGCACGAGAGGCGCCGATGGCCGCATTGAGCTTGTCTGCAATGCCCTCAAGCAGGCTGAAGTTATCCCCATTCTGCATACCACGGCCACCCGAAATCACCACCGAGGCTGACGTCAGTTCAGGACGATCGGATACGGCTACTTCTTCGCGGATAAACTGTGACACACCGGCGTCATGAGCGGCCGAACATGCCTCTACTGTGGCGTTCCCACCCTCGCCCGGTACCGCATCAAAGGCGGTGGTGCGAACAGTGATCACCTTCTTGGGGTCTGAAGACTGTACGGTCGCAATCACATTGCCCGCATAGATAGGCCGCGTGAAGGTATCAGCGCTCTCGACAGTGAGAATGTCAGAGATCTGGCCGACGTCGAGTAACGCCGCCACGCGAGGCATAATGTTCTTGCCGTTCACGGTGGAAGGCGCCAGGAGATTATCGTAATCAGCGCCTAGCTCTGCGATCAACAAGCTCACATTTTCGGCTAGCTGGTGTTCGTAGGACGCGTTATCTGCGCAAATGACCCTGGATACACCGGGCACCTGCGCCGCCGCATCGGCAGCAGCACCGCAACCCGCTCCGGCCACCAGAATATCCACATCACCGCCGAGTGCGCCGGCTGCCGCTACCGCGTTCAGCGTTGCCACTTTTAAGGACGCATTGTCGTGTTCTGCAATCACCAATGTTTTCATCAGATCACCTTCGCTTCGTTTTTCAATTTGTCGACCAACTGCGAGACATCCTCGACCTTGATACCAGCGGCTCTCTCGGGCGGAGGCGCCACACCGACCTGCGTAACATGCGACCGCACTGACACGGAAAGCTGGTCTGGCGTTAACGTCTCTAGAGGCTTCTTTTTAGCCTTCATGATATTGGGTAAGGATGCATAACGAGGCTCGTTGAGCCGAAGATCGGTGGTGACAATGGCTGGCAGGGTCAGCGAGACCGTTTGCAAGCCTCCATCAACCTCCCGAACCACTTCTAACGTGCCGTCACCGATTTTGACCTCGGATGCAAAAGTGCCCTGCCCCATGCCGGTTAACGCTCCCAGCATTTGGCCGGTCTGGTTGTTGTCGCCGTCAATCGACTGCTTACCCAAGATGACCAAATCTGGAGATTCCTGATCGACAACACCTTTGAGGAGCTTGGCAATTGCCAGCGGCTCGGGTTTGCCTTCGACCTCCACGTGGATTCCGCGGTCTGCACCCAGCGCCAAAGCGGTTCGGATCTGCTCCTGAGAGCTGGTCTCACCCACCGAAACGGCAACAATCTCAGTCACTGTGCCCGCTTCTTTTAGCCTGACGGCTTCTTCCACCGCAATTTCACAGAATGGGTTGATCGCCATTTTGACGTTATTTAAATCAACGTCTGTGCCATCCGCTTTTGCGCGGACCTTGACGTTGTAATCAACCACGCGTTTCACCGCGACCAATGCTTTCATGGTGTCTCCAGATAAAGTCCAGATATTTGTGCAGATTGTTAGATGCCGCTCACGAGGCTATTTGTTGTTCGCAAATACGTTGGTGGAAGGAACGCTCAGGCCCTTCTCAGAGCCCCTCTGACGCCCGATAGCACCGGTGTTGCCAGAAGCGCCAAATCCCCTCACAAACCTGCTTGTGCGGCCCTGTTAGTGTATCATGCCGCCGCAAAGTAAAGCACCCAACGAAGCCGAATTGTAATGGATTTCGGTGATGTTGGAGATTACCGTAGAGCCGCTAAAAAAGTCGCGAGGTGTGGTGTGGAAAGAGAGTCGATGGAGTTTGACGTAGTCGTAGTCGGTGCGGGCCCCGCGGGCTTGTCGGCGGCGATCCGACTGATGCAACTGGCCGAATCTGAAGGACGTGAGACTACGGTTTGTGTGGTCGAGAAAGGATCTGAGGTAGGCGCGCACATCCTCTCTGGGGCGGTGCTGGAGCCCCGCGCCCTGAATGAGCTACTGCCTGACTGGCAAGAACGCGGCGCCCCTCTCACCACTGCGGTGACAGGCGACACGTTCTACTTTTACACCGGCCAGGAAAGCGCGATTAAACTTCCCGGGTTTGCGATCCCACGGCCTACCCACAATGACGGCAACTACATTGTCTCCATGGGCAACGTGTGTCGCTGGCTAGCAGAGCAGGCCGAGGGCTTGGGCGTTGAGATTTACCCCGGCTTTACAGCGGCCGAAATCCTGTTTGATGACGCAGGCAGCGTGAAAGGCATTGCGACGGGCGAAATGGGTGTCGGCGCTGACGGCGAGCAGAAAGACAGTTATGTACCGAGTATGGAGCTGCACGCACGCTACACCGTGTTTGCCGAGGGCTGCCGTGGCCATCTGGGCAAACAGTTAATCGCGCATTTCAACCTCGACGAAGGTAAGGATCCGCAACACTACGGCATTGGAATTAAAGAGGTCTGGAAAATTGATCCGGACAAGCATCAGGAAGGCTTAGTCGTACACGGTATAGGTTGGCCGCTGTCAGAATCTAACTCCACTGGTGGCGCATTCCTGTATCACGCTGAAAATCATGAGGTTTATCTCGGCCTGATCGCAGATCTGAATTACAGCAATCCGCACCTGAGTCCCTTCGAGGAATTCCAGCGCTGGAAAACCCACTCCAAGACACGCGAGGTGCTTGAGGGCGGAGAGCGTATCGCCTATGGCGCGCGCGCGTTGGCCAAAGGTGGGCAAAATTCACTGCCAGAAATGACCTTTCCGGGTGGCGTATTGGTGGGATGCGATGCGGGCACTCTGAATAGCGTCAAGATCAAGGGTAACCACACGGCCATGAAAAGTGGCATGTTGGCGGCCGAGAGCATCATGGGGGCACTGCAGAGCGAGCAGCCCCCTGCCTTGCTGCCCGATCTGGCGAGCAGAGTCAGTGATTCCTGGTTGGGAAAAGAGCTGCACAGCGCCCGCAACTTCTCAGGCTTCATGCACAAATTCGGTACCTTGCTGGGTGCTGCGATGGTCTGGATCGACCAAAACGTGTTCGCGGGGCGTCTACCCTTCACCCTGCACGATTCAAAGCCTGATTACGCCTGCCTTGAAGACGCCGCCTCTGCGAAGGTGATCGAGTACCCAAAGCCCGACAACAGCCTCACCTTTGATCGGCTTTCCTCGGTCTTCTTATCCAACACGAACCACGAAGAAGATCAGCCGTGTCACCTCACGCTGAAAGACAATTCGATCCCGATAGTAGTGAATCTGCCGAAGTACGCCGAGCCAGCGCAGCGTTACTGCCCGGCAGGGGTTTACGAGATTGTTGAAGAAGCAGCTGGGCCGCGGTTTCAGATCAATGCTCAGAACTGCGTGCACTGTAAAACTTGTGACATCAAAGACCCGTCACAGAACATTACCTGGGTAACCCCAGAAGGTTTCGGCGGACCAAACTACCCGAACATGTAAGCCACTTGCTCAGCCCAAAAAGAACTTGGCGCCGCCGCTGGTGACGCTATGGCTGTCATCCGCCAGATCGACAAGCCGGTACCAAGCCGCTCTAGAGCACAGCGCAGATAGCCCGTGTGGCAACTCAATATAGGCGGCCCCGCCCGCCTTTGCCTCAAGCTTAAGCGGGTATTCTCGGCTAACCGGGAATACGCCTCCGGCATTGAGCACGGCCAGGAGTTGACTGCGCTCCCCCGACTCATCCACTTGCATATCCGTAATCATCAAGGGGTGTAGGGCAACGTCAACGCGGCATTTCTCGACGGGTGTCACCAGATAGTAGTCGCCATCTGCTTCGCGGCGCAGAATCCCCGCAAATAACTGCCACAGCTCCGGTCTCTTGATCGGCACTCCTTCGTGGTGCCAAGTCCCATCCGAGGAGATGGCCATATCGATATCGCCGCAGTAGTCCGGCTGCCATAGGTGCAGCGGCGCAGGGTGCCGCCCGTTGACGGAGAGGATGCTCTGCTCTCTCCGACGCGCATGATGTCGATCGGGCACCTGGCCGAGCAGGCCTTGGAGGAGACCGCTTTCGCTACCCGGTGTTCCTGCCATGCACTACATCCCCATCAAGATCTGACCACTATCACCGGACGACGATATCGGCTGCGTTTCGCTGATGAACCACAAACTCGTCAAAACTGAGGCGCTGCTGCTCACCGCTGCGCAGATCCGATAACTGCAGCTTCTCGCTGCTGGTCAGCGCGCCTGTATCTCCGGGTGTGACTCTGGCTAACTGCACCAGCGCAAAGCCGTCGCCTGGAACTACCACTGCTCGTAACTTGTCTGGCTGTCCCTGCGGCATGGTGAATGCGGCATCGAGAACAGGTCCTGGCAACTGGCTATTGAGCCTCGTCGCGGCCAGCTCAACCCGCCACTCTACGCCTAATGATTCCGCCGCCACTTCGAACGACTCACCGGCGGCTAGCAGGCCCTCGGCGCGCGCTGTCATGTCAGACAATGCGGCAGCTTCCAGATCCGCCCTCAGTCCTTGCCGAACCTCCCGCTCCACCTCGGAAAAAGGTGCCACTTGGGGTGCTCGTGCGTCGCGTATTCGCACCGCAATGAATTGCTTGCCTGACAGCTCGAGTACTTCGCTGTTGTTTTGACCTTCTTTGACATCAGGAGAAAACGCCAGCTCTCTGAGTCGGTCATCCGCAAACAGACCTTCGCCAGCGCCAAGTGAGAAAGGCGCAGAGGTCATAACCTGAGCCCCGATGGCGGCAGCTGGAGCATCTAGATCAGGCGCATTAAAGGCCAGATCCCGCAGCTCCTCCACAGCGATCAACAAATTTCTCTCTGCTTCAGCGGCTTCAATTGAGGCTCTTAGATCGTCACGCACAGCGTCATAATCCACTGAATCACCAGCAATGCGCTCCTCCAAACGGATGAAGTGTGTTCCGGCCTCCGTCTCAACAGCCCCGCTTATCTCTCCCGCCTCTGTGAGCGCTGCAATGGCCGTCTCCATCTCATCGGGAAACGCCGTTCCATCAGTGAAACCGAGCTCTCCGCCCATGCTGGCCGAGCCCAGATCATCCGAGAGTTCCGCTGCCAGATCGCTAAATGCTTCCCCGCGACCCAAACGCCCCGCGGTATCGGAAACCCGCTGCGCGTATTCAGCATCCGCTTCATCCTCTTGTTGAATCAAAAGGATGTGTGAAACACGCGCTTGCTCTGCTACTTCGTATTCGTCCTTCACTGACTCATATTGCTCTCTGACCAACTCTTCATCTACTGTCACGACAAAGTCCTCAGGCCCCAGCAAAACATAGTCGACGATCACCTGTTCGGGGTTAAAAAAAGCGGCTTCGTTATCCTGATAGTAACGCTGCAACGCTTCGCCAGAGAGGTCCCCGTCGTCAATCAGATCAGCGTCTGAAATCACCAGATAACGAACATCTCGCTCCTCAGCGATGATGTTGGCCGTTGCGGCGAGTTCCGTCTGTGTCGCGAATTCGGTCTCACTGATGGCCGTTTGTAATTGGGTGAGAACAATGTCCTCCGCCTGCGATCGACGAAATCGCTCCGCCGTGTATCCCGCATTCGCTAAAACGCTTCTGTAGGCGTCGGGTGAAAATATGCCATTCAACTGGAACGCCTCTATAGACGTAATGGATTTGCCCACCTGCGCTTCAGAGGCAACCAAATTCAATGCCGCAGATTTTTGTAACAACAGCGCTCGCTGAATCAAAGACTCCAGTGCTCGTGGCTGCAGCCGATCATCGTCGAGTAAAGCGGGATCGATATCGTCTCCCAATACGCTAATTAGTTGGCGCTTTTGCGTTGTGATTGCCTCCTGTAGCGCAAACGGAGTGATCTCTTCACCGTTAACCTCAGCGACGGACGTGCCTGACCCACCGGGCAGCAGCGTCTCCAGTCCGAATGCCGCAAAAGACAAGACGATCAAGCCAATGATCACCTTCGCAGCGGTGCTTTGGGTGCTCTGGCGCATGGATTGAAGCATGGTAGTAATTGCTCTTTTTGATTAGATCTGAAAACCGATGGGTCAAGACAAAAAGAAGGCGCACGATGGCGCCTTCTTCAAAGCCGCCCCAAGACGGCATGACAGGTTCAGTTACTTGTTAACGGCATCCTTAAGCGCCTTACCTGCTTTGAACCCGGGCGAGTTCGAGGCCGCGATCTGGATGGTCTCACCCGTACGCGGATTGCGTCCCTGACGCGCCGCTCGTGCCTTTACGGAAAAAGTTCCGAAGCCCACCAACGATACACTTCCACCCTTCGAAAGTGCGCCAGTAATCGCACCAATCGCTGAATCAAGCGCACGACCGGCAGAAGCTTTGGAAAGATCCGCGTCAGCGGCGATGGCGTCAATCAAGTCATTTTTGTTCACGTTGTTACCCCTCGAGTGTTTTGAGCTAAAGATTCACCGGCACATATCTCAGAGCCTGAAGATAGCCTACTCCTGACATTCCATGCGGTCAACGCTGAAACGGTTGAAATCAGTGGGATCTGGGGCGATTGGCGTTTTTTGGATCTGACTCCGATTCTTCCGTTTGCCCCACCGCCATGGAGCCCGCAAGGTACGCCTCATCGTCTAGGGGCTCTGGAAGTCTCTCAAGCGCGATCGCCAGCACCTCGTCAATCCACTTTACGGGTTTAATATCAAGATTTTCCTTAATGTTATCGGGAACTTCCTGAAGATCTCTCTCATTTTCATGAGGAATAACCACCGTGCCAATTCCTCCGCGACGCGCTGCGAGTAACTTCTCCTTTAGCCCCCCAATAGGCAGCACCTCGCCTCGCAATGTGATCTCGCCCGTCATCGCAACATCAGCCCTCACGGGAATTTCTGTGAAGGTACTCACCAGCGCCGTGCACATAGCAATGCCCGCGCTGGGCCCGTCTTTCGGTGTCGCGCCCTCAGGCACGTGAATGTGGATATCTCGCGTATCGTGGCTGCGCGCTGGAATCCCCAACGTCTGTGATTTTGCTCTGACCACTGTATTTGCAGCTTGAATGGACTCCTGCATCACGTCCCCGAGAGAGCCTGTTTTGACGACGCGACCCTTTCCCCTGGTCGACGCTACCTCTACCGTTAGGAGCTCGCCTCCAACCGATGTCCACGCAAGCCCCGTGACCTGACCCACTTTATTTTCCTGCTCGGCCGTTCCAAAGTTGAACTTCCTCACCCCAAGCACATCCGCCAACATCTCTGGTGTAATGGCTTGTCCGGATTCTCGTTCTGCCAGAGCAAAAGCTTTAACCATCTTCCGGCAGACTTTAGCGATCTGGCGCTCTAGGGCTCTTACCCCTGCTTCACGGGTGTAATAGCGGATGATATCCAGGCAAGCCTCAGCCGAGAGGTCGATTTCACCGTCCTTGAGGCCGTTTAATTTGGTCTGCTTGGGAATCAGATATTTTTGGGCGATATTGAGTTTCTCATCCTCGGTATATCCTGGGATGCGGATGACCTCCATACGATCCAACAGGGGGCCCGGGATATTCATGGTGTTAGAGGTGCAGACGAACATGACATCCGAAAGGTCATAATCAACCTCTAGGTAGTGATCGTTAAAAGCGTGATTTTGCTCCGGATCAAGCACCTCCAGCATTGCAGACGCCGGATCTCCGCGATGATCCATGCCCATTTTGTCGATTTCATCGAGCAAGAAAAGCGGGTTTCTGACCCCCGCCTTGGACATTTTTTGCAACAGCTTGCCCGGCATCGAACCTATGTAGGTTCGCCTGTGACCTCTGATTTCCGCCTCATCTCGCACACCGCCCAGCGCCATTCGAATGAACTTTCGGTTAGTCGAGCGGGCGATTGATTCACCCAGAGAGGTTTTACCCACCCCCGGCGGCCCCACAAGGCACAACACTGGCCCCTTGAGCTTCCGCACACGTTTCTGCACTGCGAGATACTCCAAAATACGCTCTTTAACCTCTTCAAGCCCAAAGTGGTCCTCATCGAGAACCGCCTGCGCTTTCTTTAGGTCATGGCGCACTTTGCTACGCTTAGCCCACGGAATACTGACCATCCAGTCCAGATAGCCGCGAACCACAGAGGCCTCGGCTGACATCGGGGACATCATCTTTAGCTTGCCGAGCTCAGCGTTAGCTTTCTCCTGAGCCTCTTCGGACATCCGTGCTTCGTTGATCTTATTCTGAAGGTCATCAATTTCGTTCGGCGCATCATCCATTTCACCGAGCTCTTTCTGAATCGCCTTCATCTGCTCATTCAGGTAATACTCTCGCTGACTCTTCTCCATTTGCTTTTTGACGCGTCCGCGAATGCGCTTCTCAACTTGAAACAGATCAATCTCGGCATCCATCAGCGACTGGAGGTGCTCAAGCCGGCCTTGGACGTCGGCAATCTCGAGAATGCGCTGCTTCTCCTCAAGATCGACACCCATGTGAGCAGAAATGGTATCGGCAAGCCGACCCGGTTCATCGATCCCAGACAATGAGGTCAACACTTCCGCAGGGACCTTCTTGCTCAACCCCACGTACTTCTCAAACTGCTCTACCGTCGCTTTTACCAGAGACGCTGCGTCTCTCTCGGGCAGTGGGTCGGCCTCTATCTGGCGCACCGAGGCCACAGCGAACTGCTCGTCGTCGTCGATTGCCAGAACAGCAGCGCGATAACTGCCCTCTACCAGCACCTTGATCGTCCCATCTGGCAGCTTGAGCAACTGAAGAATATTGGAGACTGTGCCGACCTGATAGAGATCATCCACACCAGGTTGATCATCTGCCGCGTTGCGCTGTGCAACGAGGAGCACTTGCTTGCTATCCAGCATCGCGTGCTCTAGCGCCTCTATGGAACGCTCACGCCCAACAAACAGCGGCAACACCATATGGGGATACACGACGACGTCGCGAAGCGGCAAAAGCGGCAATTGGTGGTCTTGATCAGTCATCATCTACTCCCGTCCTACTGCCAATATGGGGCCAAGACACTCCCTTTTAAAGGGGCGCCAGCACAAATAAGTACCCATATGGGGGGAAAATGGATTGATGGACCGCGACCCTTGGAAAACAAGGGGCCAGCGTTACTCGTCGCCCGCAACCGCCGCGCTTGGCGTCTCGTAGACCAGCAGAGGTTCGGAATCACCCTTGACCACGGATTCGTCAACAACAATCTTGGCAACATCAGGCGTCGAGGGAATCTTATACATTGACTCAAGCAGAATGCCTTCGAGGATAGACCGCAGACCACGCGCACCGGTCTTCCGCTCCATAGCCCGCTCGGCAACCGCCTGCAACCCATCCTCTCGGAAATCGATTTCAACGCCTTCCATCTCAAACATTTTGGCGTACTGCTTGGTCAGAGCGTTACGAGGCTCTGTCAGTATCCTGATGAGCGCGTCCGAATCTAATTCTTCCAAAGTGGCAATAATAGGGAGTCTGCCGACAAATTCGGGGATGAGTCCGTATTGCACCAGATCCTCTGGCTGCAAGTCGGACAGCGTTTCGCCGAAGTTCCGTGTTTCGTCTTTGCTCTTCACCTCGGCGCCGAAACCAATGCCACCCTTTTCTGAACGGTTGCGGATAACTTTATCGAGGCCGGCAAATGCCCCACCACAAATGAACAGGATATTGCCGGTATCGACCTGCAAAAACTCTTGCTGGGGGTGCTTGCGTCCTCCCTGCGGAGGCACCGACGCAACGGTGCCCTCAATCAGTTTGAGGAGCGCCTGCTGCACACCCTCCCCCGACACATCGCGAGTGATGGACGGGTTGTCGGATTTCCTGGAAATCTTGTCTATCTCGTCAATGTAGACAATACCCATTTGCGCCCGCTCTACGTCGTAGTCGCATTTCTGGAGTAGCTTTTGAATGATGTTTTCCACGTCCTCGCCAACGTACCCGGCCTCGGTCAGCGTGGTGGCATCAGCAATCGTGAAAGGCACGTCCAACAAACGCGCCAACGTCTCTGCCAGCAGAGTCTTACCGGAGCCCGTGGGTCCTACGAGCAAGATATTGGACTTGCTCAATTCCACGTCTTCGCTGCTATGCGCTGAGGGGGTCGCACTCCTGAGGCGTTTGTAATGGTTGTAGACAGCAACGGCGAGCACGCGCTTGGCCTTCTTCTGCCCGATCACATATTGATTGAGGATCTCATTGATCTCCTCGGGTATCGGCAGTTTGGTGTTGTCTCCCTCGCTACCGGCCTCCTGAATTTCCTCGCGGATAATGTCATTACAGAGGTCTACGCATTCGTCACAGATGAACACCGACGGGCCCGCAATCAGCTTGCGCACCTCGTTCTGGCTCTTGCCACAGAACGAGCAATAGAGCAGTTTTCCGTTATCTCCGGAGGTGTTGTCGTCGGTCATAAGGTTTCCCGAGGCCTTTTGCTACCTGCCACTAACCTTGATACGTTTCTGGGGACTTTGCAAGTCAGCGTGACGCAGCGGCTTTCACCACTATCTCGCGCTGATAACCTCGTCAACCAGCCCATATTCAACACTCTGTTCCGAGCTCATGAACCGGTCGCGCTCTGTGTCACGCTCGATCACTTCCATTGATTGACCGGTATGCTCGGCAAGCAGGCTATTTAGCCGCTCGCGGAGAAACAAGATTTCCTTGGCCTGGATCTCAATGTCCGTAGCCTGGCCCTGCGCACCACCACTGGGCTGGTGAATCATGGTCCGCGCGTTGGGAAGAATGTAACGCTTGCCTTTCGAGCCACCACTCAGCAAAAAAGCACCCATCGAGGCTGCCTGACCGATACACATTGTGCTCACGTCTGGCTTGATGAAGCGCATCGTGTCATAGATAGACAAACCGGCTGTTACGGAACCTCCGGGACTGTTGATGTACAGGTGCACATCTTTATCGGGATTCTCAGATTCCAAGAACAACAACTGCGCCACAACGAGATTCGCCATCTGGTCTTCAATCGGGCCAACTATAAATATGACGCGCTCTTTGAGAAGCCGGGAATAAATGTCGAAAGATCTCTCCCCGCGAGAGGTCTGCTCGATAACCATCGGCACTAAGCCGAGCGCTTGGGGGTCCTGATCGAAACCTTGTGTCTTCATGCTCGTTCCTTGCTTGTATGCATTATGCGGAGCTTGCCGGGCGTGCCTTTTCCAAAGCGTCCTGATAGCTACACTCGACCTCAGCTATGGCCGCTGAGGAGAGGAGCTTCTCGACCACAGCATCTTCCAGTACCCGTGACTCGATCCCTGACAGCTGCTCGTTTTCCGAGTAGTACCAGTTGATGACTTCTTCCGGGTCCTGATAAGTCGAGGCAATGTCCTCAATCGCTTCGCGCACTTTAGCGGGCTCTGCGGCTATCTCGAACTGACTGATCATCTCCGCCACTACGAGGCCCAGCTTCACCCGACGCTCGGCTTGATCGGCAAACATTTCGTCGGGCAACACGGCGGCCAGATCCATATCCTGTGGCGCGGCACCGCCAAACTGCTGGAACATCTGCTGCCGCATGGTATTCACTTCTTGCGCGATCAATGAAGCAGGCAGCTCCAGATCATCGTGCGCCGCAACAACGGCGTCCATGACCTGATTCTTGACAGACGCCTCAATGGCATTTTTTAGCTCCCGCTCCATGTTCTGCTTCACCTCGGTGCGGAAATCCTGCTCTGTGCCCTCTTCCAGACCATATTGAGCAAACAACGCTTCATCGACGGGCGCCAGTTCGAGCTCCTGAACTTCTCTTACCTGGACCTTAAACTCCACATCAGCGCCCGCAAGATCTTCATTCTGGTAGTCCTCCGGAAAGGTCAGCTTGAGCAGCTTCTCTTCTCCAGCACTGGCGCCAACGAGTCCATCCTCAAAACCCGGAATCATTCGCCCCGAGCCGAGCTCCAATGCAGTGCCCTCTCCAGCGCCACCCTCGAAGGCCTCTCCGTCTCGGAAGCCCTCAAAATCAATCACGAGAGTATCCCCCTCGGCCGCAGCCCGCTCCGCGGTGACTAACTTGCCCTGCTGCTTGCGGAAGACCTCTACAATATCGTCTATGTCAGCATCCGTGACTTCGGCCACAGGCTTTTCGACAGACAAATCGTCAAGGCCACTTACCTCAACAGTCGGGAAAACCTCGAAGGTAGCGGTGTACTCAACATCCTGCCCGGCATCCATTCTTTTCGCCTCGATACTCGGCTGGCCAGCGGGCCGCAGATTCTCAGAAATCACGGCCTCCTGAAACGACTGGCTAATCACCTCGCCAAGCACTTCCTGCCGCACGCCCGCACCAAATCGCTGCTGCATCACTCGCATCGGGACCTTACCGGGCCGGAAACCCGGTAGCCTGACGTTGCGCGCCGCTTCCTGAAGCCGCTTATCGACAGCTGTGTCGACCTGATCAGCTGGGACACCTACGGTCAAGCGCCGCTCCAGCCCAGAGGTTGTTTCTACGGAGACCCGCATTTTTGTGCTCCTGAAAATACCGAGTGTTGGGGTACGCAATACGACATGTTCGCACCCAGGCCTCTCGCGGTTCATTTCCAACTGTTTGCACGCTAGCGGGGGTAATTGGTGCGGAAGGAGAGACTTGAACTCTCACGTCATAAGACACTGGAACCTAAATCCAGCGCGTCTACCAATTCCGCCACTTCCGCACGTAACTCAGGACAAACCGCGACAGGGCGTACCGTTTGAGGCGCGCGATGGTGTCATAAAAAATGAGCGTTTACAACGGCTTCAGCCATAACCATTGGCTAGCCCAATGCATCGTTAGCATCGATCATGCGCCGCCATGAAGCGAGAATTAACATGAACAAATACTTGTATTTAATTCTTATTATATTCAGTGACTTATAATGTACAATTAAATTGCAGTGTTATATAAAAGATGTCGAAGCGGGTAATATGCCGCATTGATCTAAGAAAAGCTGCCCCGCCGCTGGATTAATCTGTGGCTTCGGTCATAATAAAAATTGTCGCAGTGCCCCTCAAGAAGCCTGACGACACCGGGTATCCCAAGTACCCGGACTGTGAGCCCGCAGATGTGCCCGCGGGCCCACCACTCCTAAAAGTCTATGACTACGGGCCCCACGGGGCCCGCTTTTTTTTGCGGCGAACAGTAGTCTGAGGATAATTCGAAGAGCGCCGACTCAAACCGCCGTCGCAGGGATTGCCCGACAACGCCGCGAGATCTCAACTCAGTTACAAGAGCGCAGCATGCCGCTAGAGCGTGTGGGTCACCCTGTCTGAACCTAATGAACCGCCAAGATAATTCTCGATTGTTGCCGTTATCCCCGCGTCCTGGTCAGAAAACTCGATGCCGATGCCAGCCTGCCGATTGCCTTGCGCACCTTTCGGAGTAATCCAAACTACCCGGCCAGCCACCGGCAGCTTCTCCGGCTCATCCATCAGGCTCAGCAACAGAAATACCTCATCTCCAAGTCGATAAGATCGCGTGGTGGGGACAAATAGCCCGCCATTCTTCAAGAACGACATGTACGCGCCATAAAGTACGGCCTTGTCCTGAATGGTCAGCGTCAGCACAGATTGGTTGTCGGCATCGCTCATGGCTGTACCTTAACCGGCGAGACCTTGTGTGCCAACACTGGCGAAGAAGCGCCCAATGACACTGGGAAATACTGCATGACCTCTGCTCCGACAGAGTCGAAACAACTCAGCGGCAACAATTTCTCTGCTAGGGGTAGCCCCCTGCTTCACCCGAGAAGACAGCTCACACACGCACCGATGCAATAACAGCCAACTCTGGGCTTCACGGGCAAAACGATCAGGTTCCAATCGACGAACACTCTCTTCGATCCAAATCTGCAAACGCAGCAATAACTGCTCGAGCTCAACCCGGGACCAGCTCGCGGGCGGGCCGCTTTGATTGGTGCTCAAACCCTCCAGGCTGTTGGCGACTTCATACTGTTCCGCCAACGCATCCGAATCCGCCATTCCCAATGCAGTGACCGTCCTACCCTGAGTGATAGTCAACATCCGCCGAGCTTCATCGGCACCGCCTTGAATTTCCGCTGCAAGCCATCGCTCTGCAGAGGCTTTATCAGGTGACGGCAGTCGGATCATCTGACATCGCGAGCGGACCGTGGCAGGCAGACGCCAAGTCTCAGCGGTTGAGAGCAATATCAACGTATTCCCCGAGGGCTCTTCAAGCGTCTTCAACAAACTGTTGGCTGCCGCCAACGTCATGTGGTTCGCGTCTCTGATGAGGAGCATTTTGAGATCGCCATACAGAGACGTTTGTTGCAGGAAATGCGTTGCTTGGCGTATCTGATCGATTCCTATTGCCGTCTTGCCCTCCGCTCTCTCTATAACCAACAGATCGCCATGCGTGTTCTGAAGAAAGGCACTGCAGCTCTGACACTTCAAGCAGGCAGCCGCCTGCTCCGTGTCATGACACAATTTTTGAATAGCGAGCTGCAGCGAAAACAAAGCGGCCTCCTCCGCGTCTTCGCTCACAACCACGTAAGCATGTCCCTGACCTCTACCGGAAGGCAGCGAGTCTCTCAGGGAATCGATCAGCCAGGGCGGCATGCTCACCCAGGAAGGCAGGTTAGTACTCTGCGGGTCACGGGCCATCAAACCACCTCGCTGCCATCGCCTCCAAAGCATGCTGCACCTGCGGTAGGGCCTCTGCGGCATTCACAATCGCGTAACGATTAGGGTCTTGCTGGGCGCGATCAAGATAGCCTTCACGGACTCGTTCAAAAAAAGTCTGGGCTTCCTGTTCAAACCGATCCAAGTCACCCCTGGCCCTGGCCCGTGCTAACCCTATCTCCGGAGGCATATCCATCAGCACCACAGTATCAGGACGCCGTTCGCCCTGAACCAGCTCCTCGAGCTTTTCAATCAAGCCGTAAGACATGCCCCTTCCGGCACCTTGGTAGGCATAAGTAGCATCTGTGAAGCGATCGCACAGTACCCATTTTCCCTGCGCCAGTGCAGGCTCAATCACTTTTGCCAAGTGCTGCGCACGAGCAGCAAAGACCAGCAGCAGCTCCGCCATTTCCACTGGAGCCTCTTCCTCAACGCTCAGAAGATTACGGCGGATCGCCTCCGCCAGCGGTGTGCCACCGGGCTCTCGGGTCTGCAAAACAGGGATACCCTGCTCTAATAATTTCTGTGCCAGAAAAGCCTGGGCGGTCGATTTTCCTGCGCCCTCTCCACCCTCAATCGTAATAAACCGACCTTCCATACCAGTCTACTGACCGTCCGGACTGCCGGGCGAAGAGCGATAGTCGCCCCGCCGGGTCAATTGGTAGCGGCGCACGTTTTCCTCGTGCTCTTTGAGCGTTGCGCTGAACGCATGGGAGCCATCACCCTTGGCGACAAAATACAGGGACGCGTTGTCATCAGGAGAAAACACAGCTCGCAACGCTGCCTCGCCGGGTAACGCTATTGGGGTCGGAGGAAGCCCCTTAATGGCATAGGTGTTGTAGGGGTTAGTGGTGTCTCGCAAGTGTCGCCGCTTTAAATCGCCGTCATAGTCGTCCCCGAGACCATAAATGACCGTAGGGTCGGTCTGCAAACGCATGCCTTTCTCGAGTCGGCGCAAGAACACGCCGGCAATTTGCGCCCGCTCACCCGCCACCCCGGTCTCTTTTTCGACGATCGAGGCCAATATTAACGCTGCGTAAGGAGATACAAGCACCGAATCCTCAGAGCGGCTTGCCCATAAATCCGCCAACAACTCGTTCATCGCGACGTGTGATCTTCTCAGAATATCGAGGTCCGAGTCGCCGCGGATGTAAGACCAGGTCTCGGGTAGAAAAAAACCCTCCGCCGAGTCCTCGCGCTCGGTCATTGTCAGCAACGCAGACGACAATTCGGCAAGAGGCGTTTTGGTGAGTGCGGGCTCTCGATGCAAGGCCTGAATCGCCTCGGCAAGCGTGATGCCCTCCGGCAAGGTCACGCGATAGCGCACCACCCCTCCTGCAGCCAACTTCGCAATAAATTCACCCGCGGTTAGAGGTGGATTGACGGCAAACTCACCCGCTTGAATCTGCTCATCCAAACCCTGCCAGCGGGCCAGCCAACCAACCCAGTTGCTCTGCCTTAACCACTGGCGTTTTTCGGCCCGTTCTAGCACCTGCCTCAGGCTTTCTCCTCTAGCCACCGTCACGATAGCCCCCTCTGCCGGGAGCGCGAGGGGTTGGTCCCACAGCGCAGACAGGCGCAGCGCACTTCCGGCGAAGGCGACTACAGACAATACAAAAACCAAAACGATTAACTTTTTGCTCACGCAATCTGCTCCACGATCGCGCGTCGCAACGCTGCTACCCATTCCGTTCCGGCAGGAGAGTCCAGCGGAGACTCACCTAGCTGCGTCACTGGCGTGATCCAGGAGACGGAGTTGGTGGTAATCAATGCATCTGCAGTCAAGCATTCCGCCAGAGAAATCGGCCTGATGTCCGCGGTGTAATCCATGGCCGGCAAGATTTTATTGAGCAGTATTTCGCGTCGCGTGCCGGCGATACCGCAACGGTCCAAGCAAGGGGTCGCTACCTGCTTGCCAAAAAGCATAAACAGATTGGCTCGACTGCTCGAGATTACCTGGTCATCGCTGTCCATCATCACCATGTCATCCCAGCCGCCAGTTGCCGCCTCCGCGGCGGCCACCACCTGCTCCGTTCGGGCCAGAAGCTTTAAACCCGCAAACTGTGGCTGTGTCGCCCAGCGAGTCGCAGCGATACCGCATCGCAATTGGGATGGTGAGGAGCCTGGGCTGGGATAGGCACGCAAAATAGACCGTAGCTGAGATACCTCTGGCGGTGTATACCCCCGAGGCCCTGAGCCCCGGGTCACCGTCAAGCGAGCGATCCCTGTATGTCGAGCTGTCTTGAGGCAGTGTCCTGCTTCTTCAAAGATGCGTGCTCCCAAGTCAGCGGCACCCAGCACCTGTAACGCCGTGAGCGCTCTAATCAGCCGACTTCGGTGAAGATCCTCGTGCCAGATGCGCCCCTCATCACAGGACAGTGTTTCGAAAGCGCCGTCGGCATAGTTCAATCCTCGGTCATCTGCGGGAACCGTGTCGCCGGCAACTCCATCGACCCAGGTTAACGACATGCTCCGACGGGCGCTCAGTTCAACTCACTGAAAATCAGAGAGCCGTTGGTGCCACCAAAACCAAAGGAGTTGGACAGAGCGTGTCGGATCTGGCGCTCTTGCGCGTGATGAGGCACGTAGTTGAGATCACACCCCTCGCCGGGGTTATCAAGATTAATCGTTGGCGGCGCGACATTATCTCGGAGCGCCAGTATCGTCAGAATCGCCTCGACCGAACCGGCCGCTCCCAGCAGGTGCCCGATCATGGATTTTGTCGAACTCACTGCCAAGCGAGGCGCGTGAGAGCCGAACACACTCTTGAGCGCCAGTGACTCTGCCAGATCCCCGGCTTCAGTCGACGTACCGTGCGCATTGACATAATCGATGTCCTCTTTCGACAGCCCCGCATCATTAAGCGCCTGCTGCATCGATGCAGCCGCTCCACGACCGTCCTCGGGCGGTGAGGTCATGTGATACGCATCACCACTCATGCCAAATCCGGTCAACTCGCAATAAATACGAGCCCCCCGAGCTGTCGCACTATCAAGCGATTCAAGCATGAGTACGCCAGCACCATCGCCGAGCACGAAGCCGTCGCGATCCGCATCCCAGGGCCGCGAGGCTCGCTCGGGGTCATCGTTGCGCGTGGATAGCGCTCGTGCGGCGGCAAACCCACCAATACCGACTGGGGTCGTGGCCATCTCCGCACCGCCGACCAGCATGGCGTCCACATCGCCTGCGGCAATCATGCGCGCGCCAAGCCCAATGTTATGGGTGCCGGTGGTGCAGGCGGTAACCACCGCAATATTGGGGCCCTGCAAGTTATAGAGAATCGACAGATTCCCAGCGATCATGTTAATGATGGCGCCGGGCACAAAAAAAGGCGAGATCCGCTTTGGGCCCTTTTGATCGACTAGCATCGCAGTATCTTCGATAGAGCCAATACCGCCGATGCCCGAACCTATCGCGCAACCAATTCGCGCGGCGGTGGCGTCCGTGACCTCGAGTCCCGAGTCTCTGAACGCCTGAATGCCCGCCACCATGCCAAACTGAATGAACGGATCCATACGCCTGGCATCACGCGCTTCGAGATACCCCTCAACGCTAAAGTTTTTCACGCTGGCACTAAAGCGTGTAGTGAAGGCCGACGCGTCGAACTGGTCAATCATCGCAGCGCCGCTGCGCCCGTCGCAGATTCCTGCCCAGCTAGAATCCACATCCAAGCCCAATGGCGTAACGGCTCCCATGCCGGTAACGACCACTCTATTGCCTTTCATGATGCACCCCTTCTGCCCCTTTAGGTTTGCGTTAGCTTTGGTCAACCTGACATTCGGTCTTTTGGTCGCGGCGTCAGACGAAATGATGTCAACACGTTTGGACCATCATCAAAACGAAAAAGGCCGCGCTGCGTGAGCAGAGCGGCCCCGGTATTCAGTTGCTGAGACCCGCTCAGGCGAGGTTGGTATTGATGTAATCGATCGCCAGCTGAACGGTGGTAATCTTTTCTGCCTCTTCGTCAGGGATTTCGGTCTCGAATTCTTCCTCGAGCGCCATGACCAGCTCTACTGTGTCGAGGGAATCTGCTCCGAGATCATCAACGAATGACGCCTCTGCCTTGACTTCCTCTTCTTTGACGCCCAATTGCTCGGCGACAATTTTCTTCACTCGATCTTCAATATTGCTCATGACGTGCTCTTTGCTCCCGGTTGTCGTCGGGCGCTAGGCCCAAACGCGGTGGATTTTACAAGCTTTTGCCACAAGTAAAACCCTTTTTGACGGATATTCGACCCTTGATAGCGTAGCTCAGCCCATGTAAAGACCGCCATTCACATGCAACGTCTCACCGGTAATATATTGCGCAGCATCACTCGCCAGAAAGGCGACAGCCGCTGCCACGTCGTCGGGGGAGCCCAGTCGACCCAATGGAATCTGGCTCTGCAGGATATCCCGTTGCTCTTCAGCGAGAGCGCGGGTCATGTCGGTATCTATGAACCCGGGCGCAATGCAGTTGACGGTCACAGACCGTGAGCCCAGCTCTCTGGCAAGAGAGCGCGCCATGCCCTCTGCGCCCGCTTTTGTTGCCGCGTAATTACTCTGCCCCGCGTTGCCCATGGACCCAACCACGGACGTAACGTTAATGATTCGCCCCCACCGGGCTTTGGTCATGCCGCGCAAGCACGCCTTGCTGAGCCGATACAGCGCCGTGAGGTTGGTATCGATAACCTGCTGCCACTCGTCCTCTTTCATGCGCATCAGTATGTTGTCTTTAGTAATACCTGCGTTGTTAATCAGCACAAGCGGATCGCCGTGCTCCTCGCGAACACCTGAAATGAGCGCGTCAACGCTGCCCGGATCGGTCACATTCAGTACTTGACCGATTCCGCCCAGCCCACCGAGCGCTTCACTGATAGCGGCAGCGCCGGCCTCGCTGGTCGCGGTCCCCACCACCGTGAGATGTTGCTCGGCCAACTTCCGGGCAATGGCCGCGCCAATTCCCCGGCTCGCGCCGGTGACGAGTGCTACTCTCTTGTCATCCTTTTCACCATCGCTCATCAGGCACTCTCCGTTGCGGCCACTTTCAGCGCCTCAGGATCTCCCAAAGTGGCGCACTCGATGGACCGATCAATACGCTTGATCAAGCCAGTTAATACTTTGCCGGGGCCGCACTCGGCGAAGCGGGTACACCCGGCCTCTAGGAGCGTCATCACGCATTGCGTCCACATCACCGGTTCCGACACCTGTCGGACCAAGAGTCGCCTGATTTCCATCGCCTTGCGGTGAGGCTGGGCATCAACATTGCTGATCACAGGAACCGATGCATCGCCGATCTCTACGGCCTGAAAAGCCTCCGCCATCACGGCGGCCGCGGGTTGCATCAGGGGGGTGTGAAACGGCGCACTAACGGGCAGCGGCAATACACGTTTGGCGCCCGCCTCCTTCATAAAAGCACCTGCAGCTTCCACCGCTTTTGCATGGCCTGCAATGACGACTTGACCAGGAGAGTTGTAGTTGACTGCGCCGACATAGGCGTTGTCGTCGCAATGCGTGACGCAGATCTCGTCGATGACGGCATCGCTTAATCCCAACACAGCGGCCATGGCGCCCTCTCCGGCCGGGACCGCAGATTGCATGGCTCGCCCCCGGGTTTGCACTAAACTCGCCGCGTCCCTCAAGGACAGTGCGCCCGCGACTACCAAAGCGGAGTACTCGCCAAGACTATGACCGGCCACAAACTCGGGGCTCGGGCCGCCCTCCTGCTGCCAGCACCGATACAGCGCCACGCTGGCAGTCAAAATAGCGGGCTGAGTGAACTCAGTGAGGGTTAGCTGGTCTTCGGGGCCTTGGCTGACGAGCGCCCACAGGTCATAACCCAGGGCATTACTGGCCTCGGCGAAGGTGTCTCCGACCACTGTGTAGTGTTCCGCGGCCTGCGAGAGCATGCCGACGGACTGTGACCCCTGGCCGGGGAAGAGAAAGGCGTACCCTGACAAAAACGATTACTCGTCGTCGCCGGTGTCCACTACCTTTTTACCGCGATAAAAACCGTCAGCACTCACGTGGTGACGACGACGGGTCTCCCCAGAGGTCTCATCAACAGTGAGCGTGGGCCCACCGATGGCGTCGTGCGCACGACGCATGCCCCTCTTGGAACGAGTCTTACGATTCTGCTGTACAGCCATGACTGGCCTCCTAGTTAAAACTACTCGACGCGGAACCCAATCCGCACCGCTTTAAACAATGGGAGCACGTAACCTATACGCGCCCCCGGGGTATCAGGATTTGAGCCGCTCCAACACCGCAAACGGGTTGTCACGCTCGCTGGCCTCCTCCACCGAAACCAAACCCTCACCGTCCTCCTCCAATGCTGCCTGTTGCGCTGCCGATTTACACTCGGCATCGTGAATCGGCGAGACCGGAATGGCCAACAGTATTTCCTCTTCCACGATGTCGCTCAAATCGGCGGCATCATCCACGATCAGAGGATCGTAGGTCGCCGGTAACGCCGCGGCTTCATCGTCGTTCCACACGCAAGCCATAACGGAGGCACTGCTTAGTGGCACCTCCATGTCGCTGAGACATCTCTGGCACTGCATCACCACTGTGGCCTCAACAGACACTGCGACGATGTAGCGGGCTTCCTCATCTCGCCGAAAATCGAACGCTGCAGAGCCCGAACCGACAATGCTCATACCCGAGTCTGCCAGCCGCGGCAGATCTTCAGGTGATACAGTGCCATTGATCTCGACTCCGCGGGCCGCCAGGCCGCGCAGATCCAACTGTTTTGGCAACGCCCCGGTTTTCATGGCCGCGGATCATACGGACGGTGCTATAGGCTGTCAAAGCGATCTTGCAGCCCACGCGTGGCGTACCCTCAAAGAGTGACTTTTCACCACATTTCAGGTGCGACACATGGACCTTATTCTCGCTTCGACCTCACCATACCGCCGCAAACTGCTTGAAAGGCTGCACCTGCCCTTCACCTGCGTTGACCCGGCGGTTGAGGAAACGATACGGGAGGGTGAATCTGCGGCAGATCGGGCCTGCCGTCTGGCGACCGCAAAAGCGGCGGCGGCGGCAAAGAGCCTAGAGAGTGAGGCTATTGTCATTGGCTCCGATCAGGTCGCCTGCCTGGGCACTCAAATATTGCACAAACCCGGCACCTTGGAAGCAGCTGAGAAGCAACTTGCCGCCTCGAGCGGACAAACCATTCATTTTTGGACCGCAGTGTCATTGTCACGGAACCCCGCAAAGACCTCTCTTCAGCGACTGGTGCCCTGTGAGGTGAAGATGCGGGAGCTCAGTGTCGCTGAAATTACCCAATACGTCGCCTTCGACCGGCCGCTGGATTGCGCTGGCAGCTTTAAATGGGAATCTCTGGGAATCACCCTTTTTGAGGGCATGCATACCAATGATCCCACGGCTCTGGAAGGGCTGCCGCTGATTGCACTCAGCGAACTCCTGCGAGAGGCCGGAATATCGCTACCTCTGGCTGCGCAACCGAGCCAGCACTGACTCCAGCTCGGCATCCAGAGGGCACTGCAGCTCATAACGCTCGCTACCCAGCTGAAATGAGATCGCTTGCGCATGCAAAAACAATCGCTTTAGCCCCGCCGTAGCGCTAATCGCCCGTGACTGGTCATTCTGGTATTTGGCGTCACCGAGTATGGCGTGGCCAAGATGTTGTGTATGGACCCGAATCTGATGGGTCCGCCCTGAAATGGGCTTGGCCTCGATCAATGTGGCCTCGGGTAGCCGCTCAAGCACCCGCATTTCAGTTTTGGCAGGCTTGCCCTCTGAAGCCACCTTAACAATGCGTTCTCCTGAGGGTGTGTGTCGCTTGGCGAGCGGCGCGGACACGCTCTTCTGATACGCTGGCCACTTGCCTGCCACCAAAGCCAGATAACGTTTATCGATAGAACCTTTTCGAAGTTGTTCATGTAATGACCTGAGTGTGGGTGCATTTTTTGCCACCAGCACCAAGCCAGAGGTGTCTCTATCAAGGCGATGCACCAGCTCCAGGTATCGCGTCTCGGGAAAGAGGCTACGCAACGACTCGATCAGACCGAGACGCACGCCACTGCCTCCATGAACCGCAAGCCCGGTGGGTTTGTTAATGACCAATAGATCCGCATTGTCGAGGAGGATCGCGGCACGAATGCGGCGCTCCCAAGCACTCGATGGCGCCCCCATCGCCTTGGGTTCGTCCATTTTAAGTGGCGGTATGCGCACAGCATCTCCGGCCTGAACACGATATTCTGGCTTGGATCTCCCTTTGTTGACCCTCACCTCTCCTTTACGAATCGCCCTGTAGACCCGAGTTTTGGGGACTCCCGATGCATGCCTGAGCAAAAAGTTGTCCAGACGCTGACCCGCCTCTTCAGCGGCAACATCAAGCAATCGGACCTTCAAGTTAGCGTCATGACTCATAAAAAACCTGATTTCTGCACATCATCTATTCATTGAAACCCCACTCTCATGGTGCTACCGTTCGCGCGTCGGAGGAGATGTGCCCCGGCGGCGACGCCTCAAAAGCTGCATTAGCGGCGGGCAGCGCCCCCAAAGGCCCCTCCCGTGCCCAAGAACGGTGCGACACGCCCAGCGTTTCCCGCTGCGGCTTTGCCGGCATGAGAATTGCGAGTCTACCGCGCCAAGCCCTCCAGCCCCAATGGCTGTTTGAGCGCCACGTGGCAGACAAAACAAAACCCGCGACACACGATGGCGCGGTGCAGATTGCGAGTCAGGCCGCCACACACATGGCCGGCAGTGTAAATAGCACACCGGAACGCCCTAGGGCAGCCCGGCATGATATCTCTCCACACGCGGTGAGATCGCAAGTACAGGAGGCAAATACCGCCTCCGCACCGCCCGGTTGCGTCGCCAACTGGATAAAATCATGAAAAAGATACTGATTAACGCAACCCAGCCTGAAGAGGTCAGGGTTGCCATGGTCGATGGCCAACGGCTTTACGACCTGGACATCGAAAACCGCCAGCGCATTCAAACCAAAGCTAATGTATATAAAGCAAAGGTAACCCGCGTCGAGCCGAGCCTCGAGGCGGCGTTTGTCGACTTTGGTGCTGACCGCCACGGTTTTCTGCCCCTTAAAGAGATCTCACCCGAGTACTACCGAAGCCGGACCCCCGAAAACGAGGGCAAGGTGCGCATTAAAGACGTGCTCAAAGAAGGCACGGAAGTAATTGTGCAAGTAGACAAGGAAGAGCGCGGCACCAAAGGCGCCGCCCTGACCACATACATTAGCCTCGCCGGGCGCTACATGGTGCTGATGCCGAACAACCCCAAGGCCGGCGGTATCTCGCGCCGTATCGAAGGGGAAGATCGCAGCGACCTGAAAGACTCTCTTTCACAGCTCAACCTTCCCGACGGCATGGGCGTGATCATCCGCACCGCGGGCGTGGGACGGAGCACCGAAGAGCTTCAGTGGGATTTGAATTACCTGCTGCAGCTCTGGGAATCGATCGCCGAGGCAAACAAGGAAAACAAGGCGCCAGTCCTGATTTATCAGGAAAGCGACGTCATTATTCGCGCGGTACGGGACTACCTCCGCGATGACATTGATCAGGTATTGATCGATGACCCCACCGCCTACCAACGCGCAGCAGAGTTCGTCGGCATGGTTATGCCAAAGTACAAGAACCGGCTCAAGCAATATGAGGACGACCTTGCGCTGTTTAACCGCTTTCAGATTGAGGGTCAGATCGAGACCGCCTTCCAACGTGAGGTGCGACTCCCTTCAGGCGGTTCTATTGTGCTGGACCCCACCGAGGCGCTGATCTCCATTGACATCAACTCCGCTCGAGCGACCAAGGGCAGTGATATCGAGCAGACGGCGCTGCAAACCAACCTGGAGGCGGCAGACGAGATTGCACGCCAGCTGAGGCTTCGGGATTTGGGCGGGCTGGTCGTGATTGATTTCATCGACATGTCCTCCAACCGGAACCAGCGCGCGGTGGAGAACCGCATCCGCGAGGCGCTTGAGGTGGACAGGGCGCGCATTCAGGTGGGTCGCATTTCACGTTTCGGCCTGCTGGAAATGTCCCGTCAGCGTTTACGGCCTTCGCTCGGTGAGACCAGCGGCATTGTATGCCCGCGTTGCACTGGCCAGGGCACGATCCGCACCACGAAATCTCTGGCGCTGGCGATTCTGCGCCTGATTCAGGAAGAAGCGGTGAAAGAGCGCACCGGCGAGGTGCAAGCGATTGTCCCGGTAGACGTGTCGGCGTTCTTGCTCAATGAAAAGCGCGGAGAAATCAACGACATTGAGGCCCGCAGCGGTGTGCGCATTGTCGTGGTCGCAAGCCCCTATCTCGATACGCCTCATTTTGAAGTGCGGCGCTTGCGAGACGACGAGGTCGACGAGTCAAGAAAGCTCAGCATTGAAATCGATCTCCCCTCGCCCACCGAGCCAGCGGTCGACGCAGCTAACGAGCCGGCCGTGTCGGCGCCCGAGGCGCTAGTCAGAGGTGTGACGCCCGACGCGCCCGCGCCCGAAGTCAGCCCCAAAGAGAAGCCTGCCGAAAAGAGCCAACGCCAATCTCGTGGAGGTCAGCGGCAGCGAAACCACAAACCGGCACAACCCGGGCTGCTCGCGCGGCTCTGGGCGATGCTGTTTGGCGGTGACACACAGCCTAAATCGAAACAGCGCCAGGGAAATCGCAGCGGCAAGGGTGCGCAAAACCGTAATCGGTCCCGTAACCGATCCGGTGACCGACAGCGCGACGATCGCAAGGACGGCGATAGCAACCGTCAGCGCAGCCGCGGCGGCAGAAACGACCGCGACAATCGACGCAACGGCAGAAGCCGCAAGCCCGAGGGTGACGAGGCGGCAAACGCGACGCAGCAAGTTGCCGTGGCTGACACAGAGAACACCCAAGACAATCAAAACGGCGAGCAACCCAAGCGCTCACGGCGCCGACGCGGGCGTCGCGGCGGCCAACGCCACAACGATCGGCCGGCCAATGAAGCGACGGAGAGTGCAACCGAGAGCACCACAGACAACGAAACCACCGAAGCGGTCGCAGAGCCTAGCGGTGAGTCGCATCGACGACGGCCCGCCGACAAGCGCAACGAAGGACGTCGTCGTCGACAGCGTCAGACAGTTGAGTCGGAGGTAGCCGCCGTCACCGAGACGCCGGAAAGCGGAGTGGAAACAGCCAGCGCTGAACCATCTGCCGAACCCTCTTCGGCACTGGTCGAGCAATCAGCGCCTGCAGTTGACGTGGCCTCCTCTGAGGCACTCAGCGCCGCTTTTGCCGAGCCCGAAGAAGCAGAAGGTGTTGAGCGTATGGAGCGTGCCTCGTTGACTGAAGAAGCCTCGGTCGAATCGGAAGCGGCACCGACGGCAGCCGAGGGCGAACTGGAAGAGGCGCCAGCGGAGACAGTAGACGAGACATCAGCTGACCCGGTATTGGCACCAGCGGAGCCGCCTCAGGAGGCAGCGCCCATCGTGGAACCGGAGGCCCTTGGCCTGACAGACGAGGGTCGCGCGGTGAATGACCCGAGGATCTCGCCGAAGCCCGTAACGGAAACTGCAGTCTCTACGGAACAGGCAGAGCTGTTCGCACTGCCAACGGCATCTCCAGTGGATGTCGTTCAACAGGACGCGCCGAGGGCCAGTAATGACCCCAGAGGCGCGCGCGCAGCGGAGTCGGCGTAGAACGAACTTGATCCATTGGTGCGCGGCGATATAATGCGCGCACTTCGCCGGGAGCTTCCCGGCAAATCGTTTTGGTGGGCTGGCTGAGCGGTCGAAAGCGGCGGTCTTGAAAACCGTTGAGGGGTGACCCTCCGTAGGTTCGAATCCTACGCCCACCGCCAACTATCGCCCCATTAATGGGGCGTTTTTATCTCTCTGGTTAGGACTTCGAATAGATCCTCGACCGTTCAAATCTGATAGGGTCGGCGACCCGCCTCCGGCACCTCTTACTATGACCCGCGCCCTGTTTTCTGGCTTATCGCTATCGCCCGCCCAGCTAGACGCGCTGACTGGCCTGGGCTATACCGAGATGACTCCCGTGCAGGCACAAAGCTTGCCCGCCATCCTTGCTCGCAAAGACGTCATCATTCAGGCCAAAACCGGCAGCGGCAAAACGGCCGCCTTTGCAATCGGTCTGTTGCATCACCTTAACCCTCGACACTTTGGCGTACAGGCCATGGTGATGTGCCCCACGAGAGAGCTCGCAGAGCAGGTAGGCGACGCCATACGGCAGCTGGCTAGTCGCATGCCCA
>JBELDB010000013.1:0-1428 GCA_042094525.1 Congregibacter sp.
CCGTTGCCGCTCGCGTGACGGTCGGGATTGTCTCGGCGCTGGGCGCGCAAAGTCAAGGGATGTCGACAAATGACCATAATCGGCGTTGCCCCGCCATTGAGCGAACGCTAGTGTGAGGACTCGTCACGAGGGCCATTCTATGGACAGAAAGCCAGCGTTCATCCGCTCCATCGTTGCACCTGCAATAGGCTTCTTATTGCTGGCCATGCCCGTCAGCGCCGACACGACTTACCGCTGGGTGGATCAAAACGGCAATCCCGTGCTGAGTGACCGCCCTCCTGAAGCGGGAATCCCCTACACCAAAGTCGGCCTCGATACAGGTTTTCGACGTTACGCCAAACCCGTCGCACTCGAGGTAGCAGCTCCCGATGACGCGGCTACCGCCAGCTCGCCAGCATCACCGTCCAAAAGCTCGGATCAAGTCACGTCTGATACAACGGTACTAGTAGAAGCGGATCCTGATCTGTGTGATCGCGCCCGCGATAATATCTTTAAGTTAGAGACCTTCCCCAGGATGCGGGTGCGAGACGACAGTGGCGAGGTGCGATTTATGAGCGATGAGGAACGCGCCGAGCAACTTGCCACCGCTTATGAGGTGCGCGACGCCAACTGCACGGCTAATTGATTAACAAGAACCGATCACTCTAGGCGATCAATATCCTCTACGCGGTAGGCCTCCCGCAAAGTGCTATCCACAACGGGGGTTATCTCTACAGGGTCAAAACCCTCACAACCAATACAAACTGTCACAATCTCATTGGGAATTTCGCCTTGACCGCAATCTGCTCCAACGCAGCTGGGCTCACCCGAATTTAATTTGACCGTCACAATAATCGGCGGAATTGGCACGCCCTCGCCAAATTCCTTGCCTTCATCTTTTTCTGGTCGAAATAGCGGCACACGGTAGGCCTTGGATTTACCGAGGTCACTGCAAAATCCCTTTGTGCCGCCCTCTGGCTGGAACGAGTTAAAGAAGACTGATCCCGCACCAATCGCAGCGGGGTTTACGATTTGCTCACCCCGGTCTGGCAGATCCATGTACCAGCCTCGATACTGCTCATACAGACGCACACCGTCGGCCAATCCTGCCGCCGCGTTCAACATGCCACGACTATCATCGCCGTCACCAGTAGCGTTATCGAGATCTACCACGCCACTCAACTCACCGAATGGTTCATCAATGAATGCGTAAAACCGATTTGCGACGTTGTCCGCGTAGGGATAATTCTGCTTCAACGGCCGCTCCCGATCACCCGATCCGATAGTGACGAAGACACGATTTTGAACGGCACCAATGACGGGCTTATTCAGGAACCGCACCGTGGATAACGAAGACGCGGCAATATGGGAAATAAACCAACTCCCCGTCGGAACTGCCTCGGGATAGGCATCGCTTTCCGATTCCAGCTGAGTAAAATTCAAGCGATA
>JBELDB010000013.1:1528-5880 GCA_042094525.1 Congregibacter sp.
CGATATAGCTTTTGGCGAAGCCGGCCACCGGCGTGGACCAACTTTGACCCATTGATGAAAAACCGCTGGTGCAGCCTGAATCGCTTGTCAGTTCAGAGCAACCTACCTTCCAGAGAAAAGTGGGCACGCTGGGGGGTACGCCCGCCGCTCCCGAGGGTGGGCTCACATCCAGCGCGTAGACTTGTCGCCCGCCCCTGCGCATTGTCGGGAAAATAAGCCCCGTGACCAGCTCGTTGTCAGCATCATATTGCGTGAACGACCCAGTCGAGCCGTCAAAAAAGTAGCGTTTGGGCTCCGCACCGATGGCACTTGAGAGTGACTCATCCAACCCGAAATAATCCACAGTTGGCGTATTACCCTGCAGACGCTGGAGGCCCTCCAAGTGCTCCTCGGCGATCAGCGCCCAATCCTCGCGCCCCGTGGCCGGATCTAGCGCGCGGAACAGGCCATCGTTAGCCCCATAGAAAATGCGGAAGTCACTGCCCTTGCTGAGATCACTAGTGTCGATTGGGCCGTAGGTAATAGTGAGTGGCCGCGAATGGACAATATCGCCGTGGATAGTGGGACGCAGCCCCTCATAAGGGTCCTGTTCTTCATCAATCAGCGCAGGGTTATCGACATAGGTGCCCGTTTCGTCCACGACTTTAAGGTCGCCGCCCTTTAAGCCGGCATCTTCACCTTTCAGGTAAGCAAATAACTCTGGTCCGCCGGCTACGGTTTCGGTAACCGTGGTGAACCCTCCCGTCCCCGACTGCGTCAAGATCGTGCGGTCGCTGGACCGCTGTCCCGTGTACTGATTTCGTATCTGCTGCGCGGCACCGCCTTTTTCAACGAAGGGCCCATCCGGCGAATCGGACAGTACGCTCCGATCTCCGCGAAATTCCGCGAGGCACTCACTCACCGGGCTGGGCTCAATACCCAAACCTTCAAAGTATGGCCCCGTAGTGCCGGCGCTCTTGTTAACTTCCGTGGTGTCCTCAGTCCAGAAACTGGTGGCGCAGGACTGGGCAAAACCCGTTTGTGGGTTGATTGCCCGGTCGCGGTTCACATCAGCAAGCTCAATCTGACCATCAAACTTGGCTAACTGATACTGCTTTAAATTGCCCAACCAGCGCGGCTTGCGCTGACTGGCCGGCCGAAACATACCGACAAAGACCTTGTTCTCCGCCTGTGCGCGGTTGGTGGCACTGAGCGGCAGGGTGACCGCCGCAAAAGCGGTATTCACATCAATGATGTCTCCGAAGATGCGGCTCAGCGCCTGCTCGATCTCGGACTGGTTAGTAGCAGACTGACGATAGCCTCCTCCCCACTCTGCTGCACTGTGCATCAACGAAGAATGCGTCTCACTGGGCTGCGCGTTAAACACGTCAACAGTGTAGGTGGTGACTGGCACCCGAATGACGGAGTCAGGCTCACCGTCTACTCCATCCACCTGAACCGGCACACCGAGCTCATGCAAAAACTTGGTCCAGTCGTCGAGGTTGTAGCCGATGCCATCTATCTGATTGCCAGTGGTGCCGTAGCTCTCCTGCTCCGAACCGGTCGCCGGACGTTCGACCTGGTAGCACTTCAAGTTGCCCTGACAGCGCTCAAATTGACTTGTGCAATAGCAGTCACCCCCTGAGGGACAGGCCTCCTGAATGACCTCAGACTGCTGCGTATTGCCATTCACCGCGTTATTGCATTGACTTACCCGCCGGTATCCCAAGGCGCTGTAACCGACAACTTCGGTGCCCTCTGAGTTTATGCGGACCTCCTCATACTCAGGCATTAAGATGCCGGTACCCACCTCTTGCGCGAGGGCTGCAGAGGGCGTCTCGCCGAGTTCGGCATACAGTGCGCGAAGTCGGTCAGAGTTCTCGCTTGTATCTACCTCGGGCCCATTACTGTCCGGGTTGCTGACCAGAATCACATAGGTTTCAGAACAGATATCCGATTCCGTCATTGGCGAGTCAAAAATTACATAGGGGTCATCGTAGCCCGAGCTATCGGCTAGTGAGACAGGCGTGCCCTCTCCCAAAAAGCTTTGCTGATCGCCCGCCAGATAGGCGTACAGATCACCGGCAAGGTTCCCGTAGGAAGAGTTTGAATTACGCTTTTCATCGGGGTCGTTAATGCCCTGATCAATATCCTCCAGAATAGAAAACAGCGCGGTGGCGTTGTCACTCAAGCGCTGCAGGTCGAAACGCACATAGCCACCATCCTGATTGGCGGTGCCGTCGGTCGTAAATTCCAGTAGCCCGACGTTCAGGTCTTTACCTTGATCCAGTATGCGCTCTAGCGTGGCTTGGATTGCCTGCACCTCTGACTGACCCTGAGTACCATCAGGCCACTTTTGGCTTTGTCTGGACCAGTTGGAGGTGTTATCGAGGACAAAAATCACATTCGGTAACGAGCTGGCGGCGGCACCGCTCGCCAAACCGCTGGCAAACAGGTCAATGTCCTCAGCCTGAGTCACACTAGCAATTGCGGTGAACACCACCCACGCCATCATTTTTCGCAATGCGTTCATCGAATCCCTCCTGCTGCTAGCCCGACGTCCTTGCCGCTTCGCATGCTGTCGTAACCTGAGCGGCTGGTGCGCGGGTGGTTAAGCCCTGGCGCATCCTTACCCTTGCTTCGGTCACCTGATCTTCTGCCGTGATATCGACCTCCCACAGCACGTCAGCGCAAGGCGAGTATTGCCCTCCACCATCAAACCAACATGCGGCTGCCTTATCGTCGAGCCAAACCTCCTCTGACAGAGAGTTGGTGAGAATAGGCTGTATGGATTTGCATTCAGGTAAGGAAAGCGAGACGTTCATATCATCGCTTGCTCCATCCCCAGTCATGTCAAAGCACCGAGAGTCATTACTGCCCTGACAGCCGGATCCAAACGCTCCCTGACCCGCCAGAAAACCATTCGCCATCATGGCCTCCTGTATGGCTGATACCGCATTGCTACGCGAAGCTGCGGCGGCCTCAATGTTCTGCACCACAAGCAGATTACCCATCACAATGTTGGCAGAGACCGTTCCTATCAGCGTCACAACTGCCAACATGATCAGGGCAATTACCATCACGACACCATGCTGACGCCGTTTTATCATCGACGTCGTCCCACTCGGTTGGGCAGCTCCACCATTCTTGATTGGATCGTTCTGGGGTACGCCGCCATGCCATCGGGAATAGCCCAGGGATCCCCAGCCATTGTGTAGGTACGGTCATCTTCGTAACCAGAGTTCTCTCTGGTGCTCCTCACCGCCAACCACACTCTGGCGCCCACCACATTGCCCGCCACCTGATAGAAATCCAGCATCTCCGCAGGCCTTCTGGAGCTCCTGACACTATCGTAGACACCATCACCGGTTTCATCGAGGAACCACTCAAACTGGAGGTCTTCAACTCCCTCGACCAAAATCTCTTGGTAATAACCGAGCCCACCTGTGGCTGTGTTGTCAAAAGACAAACGCACCAGCTGATCCTGTTGGTTGACGTAATAAATGCGGGAAACAAAGCGATAGACGGGCGCTTTCTCAGCGGCGGCCTCGCCCGGCACACAGAACCCATCGTAATCAAGGTTGCTATCTAGGCTCGCAGCATCTGATCGATACATCTTCACTTCGCCGCCAGATAGCCCCGTGTTTGGGTCATAACAGCCGTTGGTTTGCAGATAAAAAAAGTCGTCAACTGCGCGGCAGCCATTGTCAGCGGCAATGCCTCCCAGTCCGGTGGCACAGGTGCTCGCACGGCGCACCGCAAAGTAGGCCTTGGTAGCCGAGGCCGTGGAGCCGCCAGCCTTGCATTGGTCACCGGCCAAGGCAGCGTTGACTTCAGACCCCAAGCCAGTCAGCAGCGGATACTCCATTGCGAAACCCAGCTCGACTCTTGGGTCAAACCCAGTGGCGCCCGTGCCCGCGCACAACGGTGGTTCCGCTGGATAAGCATCGGTCTCCAGACCACCCAATTCCAGGGGCCGAAGGGGCCCATAGGTATTCTCACCAGCATCCACTGGCGCATTGGCCTCACCCCAGTAGTCAACGAGGGCGATCTCCTTGGCAATGAGATCCATGGCATACAGGCTATTCTCGATCTGTCTGCCGGCCCGACTAATATCGTTGAGCGCGCGACTGCTGTCGGAGAAAAGTGTCGTGACACCAAGAATAATCACCGTACCCAGCGCCAGCGCAATCATCAGCTCTACAAGGCCAAAACCTCTCGATCTCTCGGCGGGCTGGTAACTGGCAATATGAATGATCGATACCATGGCTTACCTCACCGCCACATCCCGAAACACCACGCGACGATAGGCTTCATCGCCCATCTCCTCGGCACCACATTCAAGCGGCGTCTCCGACTGCGGCGTGATGCCA
>JBELDB010000013.1:5980-22581 GCA_042094525.1 Congregibacter sp.
GCCCATCTCCTCGGCACCACATTCAAGCGGCGTCTCCGACTGCGGCGTGATGCCAATCCAGGCGACCGACACCCGGATCCATGTCTCACCATTTCCGCTCTGCCCCAAGCGGTCTATGCATCCCCGTGCACCGAGTGGAGCACCGACGTTGCGGGCCAAGACTTCACCCTGCGCGTCGACGCTGTCGCTCGCTTTGGCACTGCTGCCCTCTATCTGGGCTTGCCATTCACACAGATCACGTTGCGAGCCCATACCGCCACATTCGTTACCCGCGACGCTGGACATGTCCACAAAGTACTCACCCGCCACCGCAGCGTTGGCGTTCATTCGGATGCGCGCCGCCATATCCTCGACAATGCTCGCCACCAGCGCGCGCTGGTAGGTTTCAAAACTGTTATTCATGGTATTGACCTGTAGCGCACCGAGACCCAAAAGGCCGATAGCGACTATCAAAAAAGTCACCAAGACCTCTATCAGAGTGAAGCCACGCTGCGCGGTGAGGCGATTCACGAGCACGCTCCCGCCCAACTCATGTCACTTCCCTCAGTGGTACAGGCATCAGCCTCAGGGCAGCTACCCGTATGACTCTCGACGCGACCGTCGGTGGTCACAACAAGACAAAGCGCACACGCACTGCCGGCCGCGGTCGTGCTGAGCAGGAACTCTGGACAGCTGGTCACGCGACCCCAGGCGTTGAAATTAATTTCAGTGCCCGCCGCCGCACCATCCTTCAGAACGGTTATCTGATCGGAAGCCACATTAAATTGCTGAATGGGTTGGGCCGAGCAATTTGAGGTTTTACCCGCCTCGATACACCAGCCGGTGCTCCAGTCCGAGCCTTGCTTGATCAGAGACACGGCCTCGTTTCGCTTCACGGCTTCAGACCGCGCCGTGGCCAGCGAAATCCGTAACTCACTACCTACCTGACGGAGTCTTTGCTCGGCGACCATTCTTGAAAAAGATGGGGCCGCGACCGACACCAGCACAGAGAGAACCACCAGTCCAACCAGTAGCTCGACCAGTGATAACCCTCGCTGTTCGCGCACTACCATATAACTTGATCCGCCGTGCCGCAGTGACGCGCGCGGGCACCGCTATTCGCCAAACACAAGCTGCCGTCACCGTCCTGCAATGAGCCGTCTTTGGCAGTCAGGGTCATATTAAAGCTGGGTGGGGGGCCGACGACTGAGCCCATGGCCATGCCGGTGATGTCGTACACAGCATCGAGCTTTGCGAGCTGATCTCCAAGTGCCAGGTCGCCACTACCATTGTCAAAACCGAGTTGCTGCAGCGACTGGGCGTACTGTCTGTGCACCATGAGGTAACTTTGCTGCCTCTGGGCAATATCCATCAGAAAGGCCTGAGCCTTGGCTCGATTGCCCTTCCGTACCTGATCCATATAAGAGGGGTAGGCGATACCCGCCAAAATCGCGATGATGGCCACCACAATCATCAACTCGATCAAGGTAAAACCGCGTTGTCGCGCGATATGCCTGCCCATCGGTCGATGAGTCAAAGTGAATGGCTGCGGTTTCAAATTCCCCTCCTGGACCACCTTATTGCAAAACGCGCTTTCATTGCAAATTGCAATACCTATGTGACACTTTACGCTCTTTTTGGGTGGCTACCAGCCCCAAGTTTTCACGAATCTTGGGAATTTGCAACGTTTTGACGGGTTGAATGCCAGTCAGCCAAAGCGAGCTGATACGGCCCTATCAGCGCCATCGTAGTGAGAGTGAGCAACAGCACCACAAATGTGAGGGCGAAGAACCCATGGCTTTTCTGGAGGCCCCCCATGGATTCGCATCCGTTTGCATTCATTTAAGAGGACATTTCAGTAAGAGGGAATCAGTAGTCGCACGGCACGCAGAGGCGGCAGATCTATATGCCGACTGAATGGATCAACCGTGAGCGCCAGCTGGATAATGGATGGCGGTGGGTTCTGAGGTGAATCGATGAGGGCCTCATCGCTCCACCCCGTCTGGCCCTGTGCTACTTGGCCAAGAACTTCAAGGCGCTGTATCTGCCATTCGCGGATGCCCGACACCAACACTTCTGCCTGCGTCCATCGATAAATCGGTCCTCGCGCCAAAACATGCAGTCGTAGCTCCGGCGCGCCCGTGGCGCCCGCAACATCCCGGTGGCTCAGCACCATACGCTCCAACCGCCCCCACGCAGCGCCTTCTGTACAATCCGCAGTGCCAACCACCGAATCCTGCCAATCCACCCACCATGGACCCGTCGGCACCGCCTCGCCGCTCTCTCTCACCTCACACTCAGTAGGCCGCAGACGATAACCCGCAGAGTCATCACAAGTAGCGAAACAGGGATGGATCATTTCCAGATACAGCGCTTTACCAAGAGCCGAGCCAGGTAAGCACGGTGCGTCGCTCAGTTCGATAATGTCGAGACCGCCCCAGGTTTTTAACGGGCCCGCGGCGTCGGGAGGCTGGCACGGATCGGCAGGCGCCGGCCACTCAATCACCGCCTTTGAGCCTGAATCGCCACCCATCCAGCCCTGTGGCATCCGAGCACGACTCATGGCAGCGTCCAGAAATTGATCTATCTGCCCTAAGCGCAGACTTTGATCACTCTTCGCTGCCACCCGCTGAACGCCGCTAATTGCGGAGGCACTGGTGGCAACCAGCGCGGCCACCATCGCCAGTACCAGCGCATTGGCAATGAGGCATTCGACCAGAGAGAAGCCAGCTACTGAGCGCATCAGCGCACGCTTCTTATTGAGCGAGTTGCCGCGGCTGTGGTGGCACCCGACAGTCGATGCCTCTCCAGCATCAGTGCAACGTGCTCGCGAGCTGGGCTGATAGTTGATGGCCGTGCGTGTCGCGCCACGTTAGCCTGAAAACGCCGCCGCTTGTGATCTCGACGCGATGATCGAACAGGTGCTTGAGTCGATCGGCAAGCGTCTGGCAGGTATCGGCAAGCTGTGGGCGGAGCGGGCCACTGCAGAAGTCCAAGGCTGCGTGCGCATCGCCCATCATATGCGCGAGTGCCGACCATTCTCTCAAAACCGCGGCAGCCGCATGGGTTTGGATAATGTGTTGGTGGAGCATTGTGATTTCCGCCGCGAACTGGAGTATGCCGAGCATGCCGGCGAAACCGATGGCACTGGCAATCAGATACTCGAGCAACACTAGCGAACCTCCGCGTCGACCATTTCACTCCAAACGCCCAAATGATTGAGCTGGAGGTCCGGCAGTGAAGGGGTCTTAGCCATCAGGTGCAATAAGAACGCCCGATCGTCCGCATCGATCTGGAGACGATAGGCATCCGCGACGCTGGGGGACAACGTGATCAAGCCCGGAAGCTCCACATCCGTGGCATACCGGCCGTGGCGCGACAGGAAATCGCGTTGCGCTATATCGAGGCGCAGCAGCACCCACTTAGCCTCTCTGAGCACTGCCTGATGCTGGTGAGTACGCCACGATGGCAAGGCGATGCCGGCCAGCAATGAGATCATCACCAGCACTATCAGGATTTCTATTAATGAGAAGGCCCCCAACCGAGACCGGATGCGCGGCACCATGATGTCCGCCCTGTTACACGAGATCAGAGACAGTTTGTAATAGGCGGTGCAGCAACCACAGATCACCGGTCGAGACGGGTGACCTGTGGCGGTTGAAGCTGGGCTTCGGCCCTACGCGGCTTCCGAGACAGCGGCCGCCTTGCTGAAAGCAAACTCGCCTCTCTCCAGCCTGACCTCGACCGTATCGCCCGGAGCGAACGCACCAGCCAATATTCCTTCGGCCAGCGGGTTCTCGATCAATCGTTGCATGGCGCGCTTGAGTGGTCGCGCACCGTAGACCGGGTCGAAGCCCTCATCGGCCAGATGCGACATCACCTCTGCATTCACAGACAGCGCCAGCGACCGATCGGCAAGTCGCGCCCTCACTGCAGCCAGCTGTAGCTCGGCAATATCGGCGATGTGGGAGGCGTCCAGCGCGTGGAACACCACTGACTCATCAATTCGATTGAGCAGTTCTGGCGCGAAGTGCATTGCCACATCGGCCATCACTTTTGCCTCAATGGTCGCCTTCATCGCGCCGCTGTCGGCTTTGGCGGCTTGTGGCTCAAATGCCTCCCGAAAGTGCTCTGAACCCAGGTTCGACGTCATCACCACCACCGTATTGCGAAAATCCACGGTGCGGCCCTGCCCATCGGTCAGCCGACCATCCTCAAGAACCTGGAGCAAAATATTGAAGACATCCTTATGGGCCTTTTCGACCTCATCAAGGAGCAGCAGCGAGTAGGGTCGGCGGCGCACTGCTTCAGTGAGGTAGCCACCCTCTTCGTAGCCCACGTAGCCAGGGGGTGCGCCGATCAAGCGCGCAACAGAGTGTTGCTCCATGAACTCTGACATGTCGATGCGCACCATCGCCTGCTCGCTGTCAAACAGATAATCGGCCAGCGCCTTGCACAGTTCGGTCTTGCCCACACCCGTCGGCCCCAAGAATAGAAATGAGCCATTGGGTCGCTGTGGGTCTGCCAATCCGGCCCGGGCACGACGTACGGCGTTCGACACGGCCACCACAGCTTCTTGCTGTCCCACCACCCGCTCGTGCAGCGCTGCCTCCATGTGTAACAGTTTTTCTCTGTCTCCCTCGAGCATCTTGGCAATCGGAACACCGGTCCACTTAGAGACCACCTCGGCGACCTCCTCCTCGGTCACGCGCGATCGGAGAAGAGTCGGCTCCGGCTGATCCTCAGCGGACGCCGCCTGAAGTCGGCGCTCCAGATCGGGCAGCAGCCCATGCTGAATCTCCGACATCCCAGCCAGGTCTCCTGCGCGGCGAGCAACCTCTAAATCCAGCTTGGCCTGCTCAATGTCGCTTTTTATCTGAGTTGCTCCCTGCACCGCCGCCTTCTCGGCCAGCCACACTTCCTCAAGGTCAGCGTACTCCCGCTCGATCACCTCAATCTGCTCATCGAGCTGATTCAGCTCCTTCTCTGCAGCGGCGGAATCCTCTTTTTTCACGGCTTCACGTTCAATCTTGAGCTGAATCAAGCGCCGCTCGAGGCGGTCCATGGACTCGGGCTTCGAATCGATCTCCATCCTGATGCGACTACCCGCCTCATCGATCAGATCAATCGCTTTGTCAGGCAGTTGCCGGTCTGTGATGTATCGCTGGCTGAGTCTTGCCGCCGCAATAATGGCGCTGTCGCTGATATCGACGCTGTGATGCACCTCGTAACGCTCTTTTAGCCCGCGCAGAATGGCAATGGTGTCCTCCTCGCTGGGCTCATCCACCAGCACCTTCTGGAAACGCCGCTCCAGCGCAGCATCTTTCTCGACGTACTGCCGATACTCGTTCAACGTTGTGGCGCCGACACAGTGGAGTTCACCGCGGGCCAGCGCCGGCTTCAGCATATTGCCTGCGTCCATCGACCCCTCTGCCTTGCCAGCACCCACCATCGTGTGCAGCTCATCGACAAATAGAATGATGCGGCCTTCCTCTTTGCCCAGTGCGTTCAGCACCGCCTTCAGCCGCTCTTCAAAATCTCCACGGAATTTCGCGCCTGCCAACAGCGCGCCCAGATCCAGCGCCAAAATCCGCTTGTTCTTAAGCCCTTCTGGCACTTCACCGTTAACCACCCGTTGCGCCAAGCCCTCAACGATTGCGGTCTTGCCCACACCAGGCTCACCGATCAACACCGGATTGTTTTTGGTTCTTCGCTGAAGCACTTGAATAGTGCGACGAATCTCCTCGTCTCTGCCAATCACGGGGTCCAGCTCGCCAGCCTCGGCGCGCGCGGTCAGGTCCACCGTATATTTCTCCAGCGCCTGACGCGTTTCCTCCGATTCAGCGGTACTGACCGACTCTCCCCCTCGCGCTTGATCCACAGCTTGAGAGAGAGTCTCGACAGAGATACCCGCGTCCTTCATTAAAGGGGCTGTCGACGATGCATCGAGCATCGCGAGCAAGACTGTATCCGTGGAAATGTAGGCATCCTCCGCCTGCTGCGACAATTTATCGGCGCGGTTCAAGAGTCGCTGGGTCTCCTGACTGATATGAATATCCTCAGCGCCTGAAACCGTGGGCACACCGTCCAATGCAACATCTACCGCGCGTTGTAACGACTCAGTGTCTGCGCCGGCGGCCCGCAACAGGGCGTGGCAAGGTGACCCCGTTTGGCCCAGCATGGCTTTGAGGATATGCACTGGCTCAATAAAAGGGTGATCCCGCCCTACAGCTATGGATTGCGCCTCTCCGAGGGCCGCCTGTAAAGAATGCGTCAGCTTATCCATGCGCATCGCTCTCTCCTTGTTCCCGCTTTGCGGGTCAGCTTTGTCTAAGAGAGATATTGGGGGTCTAAACCCCCTTTTCAAGTAGGGGCATTATTCGGGGTCGCGGGGCCAGAAGAGGCACCCGTGCCTCTGCGGCCTGCAGCACAGAGAGGCGTGGGTGCAACGCGTCGGCGTTTTTGGCCTCAACTTCGCCACACCAGCGTCGCCATACGGCCGGACTGAGCGCCATCGCGTCGATAGGAAAAGAAATGCTCGGGCTCACCAAAGGTGCATCGCCCGGCACCTGAAATCTGCTCTACACCGGCTCGGGTCAACCTGAGGCGCGCAAGCTGCACTAAATCAGCCATCCAGCGATCTTCCTGCTTTTCCGAAGGCGCAAAACACGCGGCCGCGGCATCGCCATCAGCTCCCTCGAACGCAGCTTTTACCTCTGGGCCGACTTCATAGGCCGCGGCACTGATTGCCGGGCCCAGCCACGCGGTCAACGACTTTGGCTCAACCGGCATGGCCTGCAACAGTGACTCCAGCACACCTGCCGCTAAACCCCGCCAGCCCGCGTGCGCAATACCCACACATCGCGCTTCTTGGCCCACAAACACCACAGGCAGACAATCGGCAGTCAGCACAGCGAGAGGCTGATTCCGCTCGCGGGTCCATTGCGCATCGGCCTCCGGTACATGCTCTATACCCGCCTCCACCGAGGTTGCGCCGTGTACCTGACGAATCCAGTGAACATGCTGTGTGGGCAGATGTGCCGACACTCTGCGGCGGTTTTCCGCGACACAGTGCGATAGATCCCCAACATGGTCTCCTAAATTGAGCGAATCGTAAGGGGCTTGGCTCACACCGCCACTGCGCATCGTCACGCGAATCTCAACCCCGTCCAGTCCCATATCAGGCGCGAGCACAGGAACCGACTCCATCAGGCGGGATCCTCCTCCGACAAACAATGAATGAGATCCGCCAAGTCTCGGGGAATGGGTGCTGAAAAGTGCATCGACTCAGACGAGTCGGGGTGTAGGAAAGTCAGCTCACGGGCATGCAAGGCCTGACGGGGAAAGGATCTCAGCGCCGACGCCAGGCGCTCACTGGCGCCAGCGGGTCGAGCTGCGCGCCCTGCGTAGACCGGGTCGCCCACCAGGGGGTGCTTGCGCCACGCCAGATGCACTCGAATCTGATGCGTGCGGCCAGATTCCAGGCTGACATCGAGTTCCGTGTGCGCCCCAAACCGTTGTGCTATCCGGTAATGGGTGACGGCGGGCTTGCCATCAGGCACCACCGCCATCTTGGTGCGAGAGGTCGGATGACGCCCTATGGGTCCTTCAATGGTGCCACCACCTGAGAACGTGCCGCGACACACCGCACTGTAGACCCGACTAACCGAGCGCTCCGCCAACTGCGCCACCAGTGACTTATGAGCCAGAGATGAGCGCGCTGCGACCATGACGCCAGAAGTGTCTTTGTCCAGACGGTGCACAATGCCCCCTCGGGGCAAGGCTGACATCTCGGGTGCATGGGCCAGCAGCCGGTTAACCAGTGTCCCACTGTGGTGCCCAGCCGCCGGGTGTACCACGAGTCCGGCGGGCTTATTGATGACCACTACATGATGATCCTCGTAGAGAATATCCAGCGGCAGGTCCTCGGCACCCCACTCAACCCTGTCCTCCGACTCGGGCTCCAAATAAAGCTCGTCATCGACCACAACCTTATCGCGCGGCTTCGCGGTGAGCCGATTTCGTAACAGGCGCCCCTCTTTGATCCACTCTGCCAGGCGACTGCGTGAAAATTGCGGAAAAAGAGACGCCGCCGTCGCGTCGAGCCTCGCACCATGCGACTCCGCCGGCACCCTGACAGAAATCGGCTCCTCTGCGGCTAAAACTTCATCATCCAAGCGCTGTGACTCCCGCACAGTTGCGTTTACACTACGAGCCCTGAATGTACCACGGTGGACGTTTCGTCTTGGTTTCCCGCAACATCTTTATCAGCGTGCTCTTGCTCGCGCTCATGACGCTCTCATCAGGCTGCTCCTGGTTTGGCGGTGATGATGACGATCTAGTCGCTGATTCGGGCGAGCAGCAACTCTACCGCGAGTCCCAGCGGCACCTAAAAAATGAAAATTTCAGCCTCGCCGTGCGCAGCCTGCAAATGCTGGAGAGCCGCTATCCGTTTGGACGCTACGCCGAACAAGCACAGCTGGAACTGATATACGCACACTATGGCGCTTACGAATACGCCGCGGCCAATGAAGCTGCTGATCGCTTTATCCGGCTCCACCCTCGACATCCCAGTGTCGATTACGCGTTCTACATGAAAGGCTTAGCTGCCTACGACATTGAGCCCGGCTTTTTTTCGCGCTTCATTCCCTCAGACGACACGAAACGTGATGTGAGTCACATTCAGATCGCTTTCGCTGAGTTTTCTCAATTATTGGCGCGCTACCCAGACAGCGCCTATGCTCCCGATGCGCGACAACGGATGGTGCACATGCGCAACATGCTGGCTCGCCACGAAATCCATGTCGCCAATTACTACTTCCGACGCGGCGCCTATATGGCCGCGCTGAATCGGGGTAAGTACGTCGTCGAACATATGCAACAGACGCCGAGTGTGGCTGACGGGCTTGCGATTATGGCGCAGGCTTATCTTTTGCTGGACTTGAATGACCTCGCGGAGGACTCGATCGACGTGCTCTGCGAGAACTTCCCGGATCACCCGAACCTTGCCTCAGACTGCACCTTCGATAGCGTCTATACCATGGACGGCTTGCGGCGATCGTGGATTAATCGCTCGTCGCTGGGTTTGTTTGACCCGCCCAAGCCGCCTCAGTTCAATTACCGGCCGAAGTCCTGATTACGCTATTGTGTGGCGCGCCAGGCCCAGGTGATGGGGTAGCGGCGGTCACGACCAAATGCACGACGTGAAATCCTGACCCCCACCGGGGCTTGTCGCCGCTTGTATTCATTGAGATCGACCAGCCGCACGACGCGCTCGACGTCCTCTTCCGAGAACCCTGCTTTCAGCATGTCGGTTTTAGAGGCATCTTGCTCTACGTAGAGTTCGATGATCTGATCCAGTACCTCGTAGGGTGGAAGGCTGTCCTCGTCCTTTTGATCGGGCGCCAGCTCAGCACTTGGCGGCCGGGTAATCACACGTTCAGGGATACAGGAGCCCAGCGTGTTGCGATAGCGCGCCAACGCGTATACCAGCATTTTTGGGCAGTCCTTTAGCACATCGAAACCGCCGGCCATGTCCCCATACAATGTGGAGTAACCCACCGCCAGCTCACTTTTGTTACCCGTGGTCAGCACCAACAGATTCTTCTTGTTGGAAATCGACATCAACAGCACACCGCGGCATCGAGCCTGCAGATTCTCCTCGGTAATATTGGGCGCCAGACCCTCAAATTCGTCAGCCAGCACCGACATGAATGACTCATACAAAGGTGCGATGGAAAGATTACTGAATCGCACTCCCAAGGCCGCCGCTTCTGCCTCGGCATCCTCAATGCTCATCGACGCGGTGTAGTGGAATGGCATCATGACTGCCTCGACTCGCTCTGGGCCCAGAGCGTCGACAGCAACAGCAAGCGTCACTGCAGAATCAATGCCGCCTGATAAACCCAACACCACGCCGGGAAAACCATTCTTGTTGACGTAATCTCTCATCCCCAAGACCAATGCCTGCCAAACAGACTCAAGGTCCTCTCTTGGCGAGACCGTTTCACCGGGCACCACACGTAAAGCTGATGACGTATCTAGGGAAACCGGCACCAAGGCCTCGGCAAAGGTTTCAGCACTGACGCAAAGCGCCCCTTGCGCATCAACAGCAAATGAACCTCCGTCAAACACGAGTTCATCCTGACCCCCTACCTGATTAACGTAGAGAATCGGTAATTGATGAGCGTCGGCACAAGAGCTGACTCGCGCAAGACGCTCCAACTGCTTTCCTCGATGAAAGGGCGAGGCATTGATGTTGATGAGGACACTGGCACCCGCTGCTTTGGCTTGCGCAACGGGTTCGTCGTGCCAGATGTCTTCACAAATTGTGAGTGCTACCGAGATGCCGTGAACCGAGACGACGCAGGCCTCGCTACCGGCGGTAAAATACCGTTTTTCATCAAACACCTGATAATTCGGCAGGCACTGCTTATCGTACTCCGCTATCAAAGATCCCTGATGAATCACACCTGCACTGTTGAACAGCGTCTCGCCGCGCAACTTGGGGTAGCCAATAACAACCGCCAGCTCAGCGGGTAATTGCTCGCACAAGTGTGCGACCGCTACATCCGTGCGCACCATCAGGTCATGGCGCAGGAGTAAATCTTCAGGTGGGTAGCCTGTCAGCGTGAGCTCTGGAAATACGACGATCGTCGCGCCCTGATCTCGCTGCGCGACACACACCTCGAGTATGCGCCGAGCATTGCCTGCGATATCGCCCACGAGCGTATTGATCTGCGCCATGCAGATTTTCATGACCATCCCTCTGCCTGATACATCAGAGCTGAAAACCGGAGGCGAAGGTTACCGTATTTCCCGACGCCGAGGCGATCTGCTGCGCCGCGGCTGATTGTTGGAAGCCTGCAGCGACCGCCGCGCGATCACGATTGGCTGATATAGTGAACCCATGGCGATTAACCACCCCGCCGTCACTGGCAAAGCAACAAAGCGAACAATGGCTCCGCGTCGTGCGGGTGCCGAGGTCGCCAAGTTGCTGTCCCTCTACAACGTCTATCGTGCGGTGCTGGGCATCGTGATCCTGACCCTTGGACTCGCCGACGCTACCCGGCTCACCAAAATTGAGGGGTATCACGCCGGACTCATCTGGCTTGCTGTGATCTGGCTGACCAGCGCGGTGCTGTTGCTCTGGCAGGTCAGGTTCATCGCCAGCAAGGCAGACGGCGGCCCCTTGGGGGTCATCCTTTTTGATCTGGTAATGATCGCGTTTCTAGTGAGACTCGGCCAGCCACTGGGACCGGGGCTCCCTCTCCTTTATCTGCTCACAGTAGCCGCCGCCGCCTTGCTGATCTCCAATCGCATCACGGCGACTGCTGTGGCGGCGTTGGCAACCATCGCGATTCTGTCCGATAGCACATATCAACTCCAGCAAGGCATGATCGATGCCAACGGCATGTTGTCGGCAGGGCTACTAGGGTCGTTAATCTTTTTGATTTCACTGCTCTTGCAGCAGATCGCCGGCAAAATGAAGACCATAGAAGAACTGGCTGATGCAGCAACAACCCAGGTCGCAACGTTAGAAGAGCTGAACGAGCAGGTGATTGCACATATGACAACCGGCGTATGCCGGGTTTCGGCTGACAATCGTGTCACTGCTATCAATCAGGCGGCTGCTCAGTTGCTAGATCTGCCGAGAGCCGGTATCTCAATTCCTGTTGATCGGCTCCACAGCACCCTAGCCGAACACATTCATCTCTGGCAGTCAGGCCAGCACACGATCGCGAGGCCTTTCAAAGTTCACCCGGAGGGTAAGCCACTGCTCCCCGAGCTCGTCCGTATCGGGCATGATTTTGAACCAGAGACTTTGCTCTTCGTGGAGGACTACACCCCCATCACCGAGGCCGCTCAGACACTGAAGCTCAATGCTCTGGGTAAGCTGACCGCCAGCATCGCCCACGAAATCCGTAACCCCCTCGCGGCGATCAGCCACGCCTCTCAGCTACTGGATGAGAGCATCGATGACCCGTCCGAGCACAAGGCGCTGCGGGATATCATTTTCAGCAACACCCAGCGGGTCAATGAGATCATCGAAAATGTGCTGCAACTCTCGCGTCGCGAAGAGGCGAGGCAGGAACCTCTAGACTTGTTGGCCTGGCTTCATCTTTTCGTCCCTGAGTATGAGCAGGGTCAAACCCATCCCAACTGTGTGAAGCTGTCGGCGCCCGCGCCAGTGGGCCAGATTGTGTTTGATGCGGGTAATTTGCGCCGGGTGCTGACTAATTTGCTGGATAACGGCATCCGGCACGCGGGCGAGCATACTGGGCAATTTACTGTCACACTTGCGTTGACAAAAGATGAGCTGACCAATCGGGCGCACATGGATGTGATTGACGCGGGGACCGGGGTGCCAGAAACCCTGCTGGACCGTCTCTTTGAACCTTTTTTTACGACTTCGCCAACCGGTAGCGGATTGGGTTTATATCTGTGCCGCGAACTGTGCGATAGCAATGGTGCAACCCTGACCTACGATCGCACACCAGAAGGCCAATCCCGTTTCAGGGTATCCGTTCCGTTGCAAGGCTTAACAAAGTGAGTCGGCCTTGCATATTGCTGGTTGATGACGAACCAGACTTGCTGACGCTGTTAAAAATGACGCTGTCTCGCATGGAGCTAGATACCATCACCGCAGGGACGCTGGCTGAGGCGCGCGAGGCCCTGACCAAACGTCAACCTGACCTCTGCCTCACGGACATGAAGCTCCCGGACGGCAATGGCCTCGACTTAATTGCCGAGATACAACAGCGTTATCCCGAGCTGCCTGTCGCCATGATGACAGCGCATGGCAGCGTAGAGACCGCCATTGAGGCCTTGAAATTGGGCGCGTTTGATTTCGTCAGTAAACCCGTCGCGCTGGATCGTTTGCGCGACCTCGTCACCCAGGCATTGAAGGTCAGTGCTGCGCCGAATTCACCGGCTAACGATATGCTCATTGGTGAGACGCCTGTCATGGCGACCCTCAAACGCGACATACACCGACTATCGCGGAGTCAGGCGCCAGTCCACATTCACGGCGAATCGGGGGTCGGCAAAGAGGTAGTCGCAAGACTCATCCACGAGTCAGGTCCCCGGGCAGCGGGGCCATTTCTGGCAGTGAACTGCGGGGCTATTCCTGCTGATCTGGTTGAAAGTGAGTTGTTTGGACATCGCAAAGGCGCTTTCACGGGGGCTACGGCAGACAAACCCGGCCTGTTTCAGGCCGCCGATGGCGGCACGCTGCTCCTGGATGAGATTGCAGATCTGCCGCTACCCGTTCAGGTCAAGCTCCTTAGGGCAATTCAGGAGAAAGCCGTGCGCCCGATTGGCGCGCAGAAAGAAACCTCGGTCGATGTCAGGCTCATGAGTGCTACGCACAAAAATCTATTGGATGAGGTGCGCAGTGGGCGTTTTCGCGACGATTTATATTATCGGGTCAATGTGATTGACCTCATGGTGCCGCCGCTGAGGAATCGTCGGGCAGACATTCCACTGATTGCCAATCACATCCTCAGGCAAATGGCGCAGAGCGCCGATGGCCGGGCACTCAGACTGAGCGATCGCGCCGCAGCGCAACTGATGACCCATGATTTCCCGGGCAATATCCGCGAACTGGAAAATATCCTCGCCCGATCAGCCGCACTACTAGATGGTCATATCATCGATACGGGCAATCTAGAGCTCGGTGATGTAGCCGGCTCAAACCGTATAGACCAACAGCCTGCCGATGAGGCTGTGACAGGCTCAGCGCAAGACTTACCAAACGCGACCAACGACCTGGACGGCTACCTTGCCAATATTGAGAGAACCGTGATCGAGGCGGCGCTGCAAGCACACCGATGGAACCGCACAGCCACCGCCAAGTCGCTGGGCATCACTCTGCGGAGTCTTCGTTACCGGCTGAAGAAACTGGGGATCGAAGACTAATTGCTGTTTCACCCAGGGCAGGTTCCCCACTGGGAAACCAGACGCGGGCGGCCCAAGCGATTTGTCACCACCGACCAGTTTTGACTCAGCGCGCACACCGAGAGCGTGAGGTTGCGGCTGCCCAGACCACGCTGATCCCATCGCAGCTCGCCGGTGACCGCTCGTAACCCACTGCGATCAGTGACTGTCACACCCTGAACCGGCTGCCAAACTCGCATCAGCTCAAGACCCTCAGCTGTCTCCGCCATCGCGGCGATTTGCTCGCCAAAATGGCCTGCGCAGGAAGGCCTGCCGGCCAAGATGTGACTGACAGGGCAGAGAATCACGGGCATGCCCTCCATTTGCGCTTTGGTGCGGGCGAACTGCATGGCAGCGTAGAGCTGCAGCGCGCCGGCTTTAGCCCGCGCCGTAGCGAGCTGATCTCTGAATGATGGCAGCGCCACCGCCAACATTATCGCGATAATGGCAATGCTCACCAGGCACTCGACTAGCGTCAGGCCACTTTGGCTCAGGGGAACTCGTCGATAAGCGCGCATCATGCAGTGACCTTATGGGCACTAATGAGCGCCCACCAGATCCCCGGGAAGAAAAGACGGTTGTAGGGGCAGTTACTAGCTAAGGAAGGTTGAGTTCACTCAACGACGGCAAGCTCGGCAACGCATCGCGATAAGGGTCAGTCTTCCACTGCCACCGTTGGAATACGCAATTCCTTAGGCAGAGAGAAGGTAATGTTTTCCTCGCGACCGTCGAGATCTCGTACCGCTAGGCCGCCGTGATCCTTGAGGGTGTCCACGACCTCCTTAACCAGCAGCTCCGGAGCCGATGCACCTGCCGTGACACCAATACGCGGTTTCCCCAAAAGCCACTGCGGGTCGATCATGCTGGCATCATCAATGAGATAAGCGCTCGCGCCGCAGCGTTCAGCCAGCTCTCGCAATCGGTTTGAGTTGGAGCTATTGGTCGAACCAACCACCAGCACCAGATCCACCTCATCGGCGAGCGACTTCACCGCATCCTGACGATTTTGCGTGGCGTAACAGATGTCATCTTTCCTCGGCCCCTGAATCTCGGGGAACTTGGCGCGCAATGCATCAATGACCTTGGCCGTGTCATCAACAGACAACGTGGTCTGAGTCACAAACGCCAAAGATGCCGGATCAACCACCTCTAGCGAGGCCGCCTGCTCTTCATCTTCGACCAGATAGATCTTGCCACCCTGCGATGTATCGTAGCGGCCCATGGTCCCCTCAACCTCAGGGTGTCCTGCGTGACCAATCAGCACGCACTCTTTTCCAGCGGCGCTGAAAGCGGCCACTTCAACATGGACTTTGGTCACCAAGGGACAGGTGGCATCGAAAACCTGCAAGCCTCGGCCCTCGGCCTCGTCCTGTACCGCCCGGGAGACGCCGTGGGCACTGAAGATCACGATCGCATCATCTGGCACCTCGGCCAGCTCATCGACAAATACCGCGCCGCGTGTGCGCAGATCATCGACCACATGACGGTTATGCACGACTTCATGGCGCACATAGACCGGGCCACCGAAGACTTCCAGCGCTCTATTAACGATGTCGATCGCCCGATCAACACCGGCACAAAAACCCCTTGGATTGGCGAGTACGATGTCCATCAATGCAATTCCGCAGGCTCCACGCGTGCAATCTTCACTTTGAAATGAATAGTACGCCCAGACAGCGGATGATTGAAATCCACTGTCACCGTCTCTTCACTCACTTCGGCGACCATACCCGGCACCTCTCCACCGGCTGCATCCGCGAAGGTGAACACCATGCCCGGCTCCAGCGGCGTCTCAGCATCGAAGTCTGCCCTCGGAATCGTCTGAATGTTGTCGTCCTGTGGCTCTCCGAATCCTTCATCAGGTGGAACACGGAACTCGGCCTCGTCACCTGCGCGCATGCCCAATAGCCGCCTCTCAAAACCGGGCAACAGCGAGCCGTCTCCCATCACAAAGGACACGGGGTCATGACCAAAATTAGAGTCAACTTCCTCCCCCGTTTCCAGCGCCAGGGAGAAATTGAGCGTGACACGCGTGTTGGCTTCGATTTCCAGATTCATGACGTCAGGATACGGGGGGGGTGGCGGTCTGGGAAGAGCGGCCAAAGACCGCACCCACGAGCACCCAAACAGCACCGACGGTAATCGCGGAATCAGCGAGGTTGAATGCTGGCCAGTACCAGTTCTCGTAGTGCAGCGATATAAAATCGACAACGTGCCCAAGCAAGAGTCGGTCAAGCAGATTACCGATCCCGCCACCAAGTATCAGGCCAAGAGGAATAACCAGACCCCGGTCTGACGGGCTCAACCGAAATAGCCAGCCGACAATAAAGACGCTCACGAGAAGCGCAACGCCCGCCAGGAACCATCGCTGCCAGCCCCCCGCGCCGGCCAGAAAACTGAACGCCGCGCCGGTGTTATAGGTCAGCATCCAGTCAAACCAGCTGGTCACACTTTGCGGGTTGCGGAATTCAAGCACTGTTACAGCGATCTGCTTGGTCCACTGATCGAGCCCGATCACCACCAAGGCGATGATCAAAGCTATCCACGGACGTTGCCCGACGGCAGCAAGCCAGCCCCTGTCAGGCAAACTCACGCACCTCTCCGGGTCCATCAATATTGGTCACACAGCGCCCACAGAGCGTCGGGTGGGCACTGTGCTCGCCCACGTCGGGTCGACGGTGCCA
>JBELDB010000013.1:22681-28654 GCA_042094525.1 Congregibacter sp.
TTTTCCCAGAGTTCTTCGGCCGTGAAGCTGAGAATGGGCGCGATCCAGCGACAAAGTGCCTCAGCCAGGTGGAAAAGGCTGGTTTGCGCGGAGCGACGTGGGAGCGAATCGCTGGCCGTGGTGTACTGGCGGTCCTTGATAATATCGAGGTAGAAGCCACCCAATTCGCCACTGCAGAAGTTATGCAGTCGGTGGTAAACATGATGGAACTGATACTCGTCATAGGCGGTGCGCAAGTCGCTCTGTAACGCATGGGCCTGACCCAGAATCCAGCGGTCAAGGGGCAGCAACTGCTCAATCGGCAATGCATCTGTCTGCGGATCAAAACCCGCTAGATTAGCGAGCAAAAACCGCGCCGTGTTACGTATCCTGCGGTAAGCGTCCGCCGTTCGCTTGAAAATCTCATCGGAAGCGGAAATCTCGTTGCGGTAGTCCGCGGCTGAGACATATAACCGCAGCACGTCCGCACCGAGGTCCTTCATGGCCTTGTCCGCCGGAATGATGTTGCCGAGCGACTTCGACATTTTTCGCCCTTCACCGTCGACGGTAAAGCCGTGGGTCAGCACCTCTCGGTAAGGCGCGGTGTCCTGCGTACCGATGGCTGTCAGTAACGACGATTGGAACCAACCTCGATGCTGGTCAGAACCCTCCAGATACAGGTCCGCCGGCCAGTTGAGCCCCTCTCGCTGGTGCAATACGCACTCGTGGGTCACCCCCGAGTCAAACCAAACGTCGAGCGTATCGGTCACCTTCTCGTAGTGCTCTGCGTCCTCGCCCAATAGCTCGCCAGGCTCGAGGTCGAACCAGGCGTCAATACCGTGGCTCTCCATCCGCAACGCGACCTGCTCCATCAGCCCTTGAGTATCTGGGTGCAGATCACCCGTCACCTTGTGCACAAACAGTGCGATCGGCACGCCCCAGGTCCGCTGGCGCGAGATACACCAGTCAGGCCGATCCGCTAGCATGCTGTCGATGCGCGCACGGCCCCAATCGGGGATCCATTGCACACCCTCAACCGCTTTCTGGGCCGCCGACAGCAGGCCGTTGCCCGTCATGCTGATGAACCACTGAGGTGTCGCGCGGAAAATAATAGGCGTCTTATGCCGCCAACAATGAGGATAGCTGTGCTGAAAAGGCTCGTGACATAGCAATATGCCGCGCTCGGACAGCGCCGCGACAATGTCATCGTTAGCCTTAAAGATATGCTGGCCAGCGAATACCGGCGTGTCTGGGTGGTATACGCCATTACCGCCGACCGGGTTATAGACCTCAAGGTCATAGCGCTGACCCATGTCAAAGTCTTCAAGACCATGTGCTGGCGCGGTATGCACACAGCCTGTGCCTGCCTCAGTGGTCACATGATCGCCGAGGACAATCGGTACAGGTGTCTCATCGAAGGGGGGCAGCAGTAGCAAGCCCTCCAGCGCGCTGCCTTTGGCTCGTCCAACGATCTCAGCAGTATCAGCCCCAAAACGCTGGGCACAGGTGTCGGCCAATGCTTCGGCGACGACGACACGGCGACCATTGAAGGCCAGCAACACGTAATCCAGCTCCCCCGACAAGGCCACACCGCGATTGGCGGGAAGCGTCCAGGGTGTGGTCGTCCAGATGGCCAGCTCGACGGGCTCGCTCTCATCGCAACCGAGTTGCTTTGACACCGCAGCGCGATCGACAAACGGAAACGCCACGTCGATGGCAGAGGACTGCTTGTCGCGATACTCGACCTCCGCCTCCGCCAACGCGGATCCACAGTCCAGACACCAGTGCACTGGCTTAAAGCCCCGGTGCAAATGCCCGCGATCAATGATCTTTGCGAGGGTGCGAACAATGTTCGCCTCAAACCGGAAGTCCATGGTCAGATAGGGATTGTCCCAGTCACCAAACACGCCCATCCGGACGAAGTCAGCTCTCTGGGCTTCCACCTGCTTGCCCGCATAATCGCGACAGTGCTGCCTGAATTCGCCGGCCGTCACTTTGTGACCGGGCTTGCCGACCTTCTTTTCAACATTGAGCTCAATCGGCAAGCCGTGACAATCCCAGCCGGGCACATAGGGGGCATCAAATCCAGACAGCGTTTTGGACTTGATAATGATGTCCTTGAGGATTTTATTGATGGCGTGGCCCACGTGAAGATCACCGTTCGCATAGGGCGGGCCATCGTGGAGGATGAACTTTGGCCTGCCCTGCCCCACCTCGCGAATTTGGGCATAGAGATTCATCTTCGACCACGCCTTCAGGCGATCGGGTTCACGCTGCGCCAGATTGGCCTTCATCGGAAAATCTGTTTGCGGCAGATTCAGCGTGGCTTTGTAGTCGCTCATAGGTTATCCGTGGTCTGCCAGCCAGGCGCTAGCGCTGGCCTTGTCCGCCGCGATACCCTCTTTCAGGGCATCCAACGACGGGAATTTCTGCTCTTCTCGCAGTTTATGTTTAAACCGCACCGTCAATCGCTCGCCATATAAATTTGGCGCACCTTCCAACACGTGGACCTCGAGTGTTGCCTCGAGACTCTCGCCAATGGTCGGCTTTACCCCAACATTGGCGACCCCGGGCGCCGCCTCTAGACCGCCACCCGACACCCTCACCGCATAAACACCTTGTAACGGAGATCGGATACGGTGCAAGGCAATGTTGGCAGTTGGCGCATCCAGCTGCCGACCCAGCTTTTGCCCATGCTGTACACGACCTGCCATTTCAAACGGGCGCCCCAGCAGCCGCTCTGCCTTCTCGAAATCTGCCTCAGCGAGCGCGGCGCGAATGCGCGTGCTGCTGACACGCTCCCCTGCCTCCTCGCGGGTCGGCGTGGGGGCGACAGCATAGCCAAATTCATCCGCTAACGCGCGGACATAATCCAGATCGCCCTCTCGTCGATTGCCAAACCGAAAGTCATCGCCAAAAGCCAGATACTTAACGCCGAGCCCTTCCACAAAGACATGCTCTACGAATTCACGAGCACTGAGCTGTCGCAATGCTTCATTGAAGGGCAAACACAGGACACGATCGACTTCACAGGCCTCGAGCAGCGGCCATTTATCGCGCAGCGTCGTAATCCGGGGCGGTGCTTCGAGCGGGCGTAAGTATTCCCGTGGCAAGGGCTCGAAAGTCACCACCGTAGTCGGCATACCCCGCGCACGGGCCTGCTGCCTGAGATGCGCCAACACTGACTGATGCCCAAGATGGATACCGTCAAAGGCCCCAATCGTGACCGCGCAGCCGCGATGATAAGGGCGCAAGTTGTGCCGGCCGCGGATGAGTTCCATCCCCGCTCGTCTTCCATTCAAAACCAAAGAAACAGTATACCGCTCAGCCATGACTAGATCAGCCAGTGCCTGCACCCACGCAGCACGAGAAATCCGGGCATCGTCTCAGCGTCTCAGATCAGCAGACCGCACCCCGGATAGCAATAGACTCGCTGCAAACACAACCAGTCCACTGACACACAGCACACCCAGCTGGATCGCCCGCTGCCACCACGACCAGCCTGCCCAGAGGGCACCCTCGGGCATCATCCACAGCAGCACAAGGATCATGGCCGCGGAGGCCACTCCGATCTGCATGATCCATTTAACCAGCAGTAGGTTCGGTGGCAGCACCGCCTCGCGCCTCAAACCCCGGAACAGCAACACGGCGTTCAACCATGCTGAGACGCTGGTTGCCAATGCGAGGCCCACATGGCCAAGGTTGAACCACCACATCAAAGGGAGGACAAAGGCCACGTTGAGGATCATGTTGGCGCCCATCGCGATGATGCCGATGCGCACCGGTGTGCGCATATCTTCGCGCGCGTAGAAACCCGGCGCGAGGACCTTGATCAACATAAAGGCACCTAAGCCCAGCGTGTAAGCACGCAAACTGGCAGCTGCCATCATCCGGTCGCCCTCGCTGAATGCGCCGTACTGGAACAGAGTCGCCAGCACCGGTTCCGCAAGGACGGCCAGCGCCAGCGTCGCCGGGATGGCAATCAATAAAACACTGCGGATGGCCCAAGCCAATGTATTGGCAAATGCGGGATCGTCTGCTCGCGCACGCTGACCCGACAGGGTCGGCAAAATCACCGTTGCGATCGCGATCGCAAATACCCCGAGAGGCAGCTCTGTCAGTCGGTCTGAATAATAAAGCCACGACACGCTGCCTGTCGGCAGCAGCGAGGCCAGTACCGTATCGAGCAACAGGTTGATCTGACTGACCGACACACCAAACAAGGCCGGAACCATCAGCAACAGGATTCTTTTTACGCCCTCGTGTTGGGGCGCCCATCGCGGCCGGGGCACCAGCCCAATACCGGCCAGCGCCGGCACCTGAAATAAAAGCTGCGCAAATCCCGCAACCAGCACCCCTAAAGCAAGCGCCACGACGGGCTCTTCAAAATGCGGCGCAAACCAGAGTGCTGATGCGATCAAACAAAGATTCAGCAACACAGGCGTCAAAGCGGGGATCGCAAACCGTTGGTAACTGTTGAGTATCGCGCCCGCAAACCCCGTCAGTGAGATCAGAAGCAAATAGGGAAACGTCAGCTTGATCAAATCACCAGTGAGCGCCAGTTTCGCCGGATCTCGTAAAAAGCCAGGCGCAAAAATCGTCGCCACCACGGGCGACGCCATGATTGTCAGCACCGTCAGCAATAGCAATGTACCGCCGAGCACTCCCGCCACGCGGTCCACCAGTTCCCGTACCGCCGCAAAACCGCCCTTTTCGCGGGTGTCGGCAAGCACTGGCACAAAGGCCTGAGCGAAAGCTCCCTCGGCAAAGAGCCGTCTTAAGAAGTTGGGGATCTTGAATGCCACAAAGAACGCATCGGCATTGCCATTGGCACCGATCAGGTTGGCCAGCACGACATCGCGCAATAAGCCCAGCACCCTGGAAACCATGGTGGCGGACCCCACCACAGCGCTCGAGCGAACGAGTTTGGGTGAGTCAGCGGTTTCTTGCGTGCTCATCGGATCAAGACAGGGGGCTTTCAGTGTTCATCAAGGCGCCACTGTTGCCGAAGGTCGTCCCCGTGGCGTGCAAGCCACTGCAGCGCAATGAGCGTGTGGCCGTTATTAATTCCGTCGCGATCCAGCATCTCCATTACCTGCGCGCGGGGTAACTGGTGCACCAGAATGTCTTCATGCTCAGCATCAAGACCTTGGATGGTGCCAGGCTGAGCTTGCTTCACCTCACCAATGAACAGGCGAATCTGCTCCGAACAGGCTCCTGCGCTGGGGTAAAAAGTGGCGATCCGCTCGAGTCGACCCAACTGACAACCCGCCTCTTCTTCTGCCTCGCGGTGAACGACCGCAGTATCAGATTCACCCGCTTCGACAATGCCCGCGATCAGTTCCAGCATCCATGGGGTGTCGCCGTCGCGGATGGCACCAACGCGAAATTGCTCAACCAAAACGAGCTCGTCGCGGACCGGATCCCAAGGCAAAACACCCACAGCGTCGCCCCGCTGAAACAACTCACGGCGCATCGGCGCTGACCAGCCACCCTCAAACAGCCGATGCCGTAATGTCAGCGTCTCCAGTGAAAAGTAGCCGCGGAAACTGTGTTCACGACGAGTAATCTCCACGTCCTGCGCACCGTAGCGCGAGCGGAATGCGGTCAAAACCGCCGCTCCGTATACCAATTGACCGGCGCGGAGTGCTGCTCAACCTGATCGGCGACGTCCAGAATCAGTGCAAAGAGCGCCATACGCACCAAAACACCATTGTCACTCTGGCGAAAAATGGCCAGATTCGGGTTGTCGTTTAGATCAGTGTCCAACTCCCGGGCACCTTCGCGAGAGTCTCTGGGTAATGGATGCATGATCACCGTATTGGGCTCACAGTTCGCGGTATAAACGCTTTGATTCAACCGGAAGCGCCCCCGATACAGATCGGCCTCTTCGCGACTCGCAAAACGCTCTTCCTGAATGCGCGTACTGTAAACAATGTCGACGTCGGCGATCCCGGTCTCCAGAGCGTCGGTCTCAAGCACTTCATGACCCGC